>SXIZ01000197.1 GCA_005779525.1 Methylococcaceae bacterium | reverse complement strand
CTCCTCGTATTTATCGGGGGGTGGCAAAAGGGGCGTCCTGCCCTTTATGCACTGTGGGTACTTTGCCACCTTGCGGCATCCATGCCGCAACCCTGTGGGCTATTCCCAATAAATACTGCGGTGCTCGACGCGGTAAACGGGATTAAAACACGTTACTGCGTAACGTCAGTTACTGATCCAGAATGGAAATTAGCGCTTTTTAAGCTATGGTAAAACGAAATGTTTCCAGACATACAGCCTTTGAGGTTCAGCGAAAGTAAGCCAAACTCAAGACTCCCAAATTGTATCTAAACACTCTGCTCGCAACTGACTTGCGGGGGTCACCGTCAGTCTGGACCACGGAATCTTTCCCAAAAACCAGAGGCGCCAGAACCAAAGTGGGGTATTGGGTTGGCGCTTGAGTAGAGCTTCAAAAGTTTCCAGGGTGCCAACTTTAACGCCCACTGCCGTCAAAAAGGTATCGTATACAAATTTGGAGCAAAACTGCCGCGAGGACGCATAGTGAAAGCCCAAGTGGTAAAGTTTCCCCATATGCACATCACAAGCTTGGCGCAAACGAGTCACTTGCTCTAGAGTCAGCCCGCCCCTTAGCCTACGCACCACCAACCACCCATGATCAGTGCGCGCGATAAATTTGGAGATGGGCGTATAACGTACTGTGGGCACCCCACTCTCCGCCACCACCCAACCAGCATTAGCATCATAGAAAGCAATGCCAACATGCGAGGTTGGCGAGCCAGTCACAGCAGCTACTCGACGATACAAAAAATTGGGAATACTGGTAAACAGAATATCGCCAGACTGTAGCTGATGTTCGATATGCGCTAACGCCATTGTCGGCTCCAATTCAAATGTGTATTAAATTCACAAGTTTTACAGCACATCAAATTTATAACATCCGCGGTAAGACATCATTATGATCTTTATAACGGTGTTTAATGACCCCGGCAACATGCGCTAGCACGATCACTAATAATCCATAAGCTAGATAACCGTGCACCTCACCTGTCCACCCGCCTATGCCCTCTATGGTTGGAAAGAATTTGGGTAACGGAATGCCAAAAAACTTAACTTCGCGCCCATGTAGATTGGAATGCGCCCAGCCCGCAATGGGTACGATAAGCATCAGCGCATAAAGTGCTTTATGCGCCAAGGTCGCGTATTCTTGTTCTTTCGCGTCCAAACCTGGCTGTGGTGCTGGCAGGGGGCCTTGCAAACGCTCACGTAGCCGTAGGCCCAATAGGAGCATCACTACTACCCCAAATGATTTATGTAGGGCAAATAAGGTCGGTCGTAAGCTATCTTCTTTATCCAAATCCACCATAATAAAACCCACGGTGATTAACCCTAAAATACAGGCCGCCATACTCCAATGCAAAATTCGCAAGTTTTTTGAATATTTTTCGGGCAAAGCTTGAGTTTCTGTCTGCGCATTCATAACTTTTCTCCAATGCTGAATAAAAAAATGGCTTAATTGCTTAAACACTCAGAGGCATTCTATTAGTCTGTATGCTTATGCGCAATCAATGTTACGCTGTTGTCCCCTGTTAACAGCATCAAGGATCAACATTGAGCATTCTACCGAGCTTAAACGTGAAATTATTCGACAACGGTCATTGATCTCAAAGGTAAATACTGGCAGTATCTCACCTACTCTAATAGCCGCAGAGGAAGCCATGAAAACCTTATATTATGAACATGCTGATTTTCTGCAACACATAACCGGTATCGGTCATCCCGAATCTCCCGAACGCTTACGTCACATTAGTCAACAACTGGCGCGCCCAGAATTTTCTGACCTTATTCGCCAAAGTCCGCCGCTGGGTACCGAAACCCAAGTCAAGTTAATTCACACTCAAAAACTATTAGATAAAATCCACGCCACCCTACCAACAGAAGGTGCTCGACATATAGATGCCGACACCATTTTATCGCCGCTCTCATTACAAGCTGCACTGCGCGGAGTTGGCGCTGCATGTGCTGCAGTTGATCAGGTCATGCAAGGTAAAGTCAATAATGCATTTTGTGCGGTGCGCCCCCCCGGTCACCATGCCGAACCCGAGCATTCCATGGGCTTTTGTATTTTTAATAATATTGCAATAGCAGCCGAATATGCGCGGCAACACTATCAATTGCAGCGCATTGCCATTGTAGATTTTGATGTTCATCATGGTAATGGCACCCAAGCGGCATTTCTTAATCAACCACAAGTTTTATATTGCTCAAGTCACGAAATGCCACATTATCCCGGCACAGGTGCCGCGTCGGAAACTGGAGTAGGCAATATCGTAAATGTCCCGTTAACTGCCGGAGAAAGCGCTGCGAGCGTGCGTAAAAAATACCAGAATATTATTTTTCCAGCGATAGCGCGCTTTAAACCAGAATTACTGTTGATTTCCGCAGGCTTTGACGCACATCAGAACGATCCACTAGGGGATATGGAACTGCTAGCCGCAGATTATCGCTGGCTGACGACCGAACTCATGGCTTTGGCGGACCAATACTGTCAGTCACGACTGATATCGATCTTGGAAGGCGGCTATCATTTAAAATCTCTCGCGGAGAGTGTGGGTGTGCATGTAAAAATCTTGATGGGGCAATAACTGTAAACAGTTAGACTAGATGAATCTAATCTTGGTTGTTCGAGTTTTAAAAAAGTATCCCGAAGTTCATAGGACGTATAGTTAAGAAAACTTAATCAAGAT
>SXIZ01000196.1 GCA_005779525.1 Methylococcaceae bacterium | reverse complement strand
ATGGCATCATTCCCATGGATAGTCGCCAAATCGACGCCACGACTGCTCAAGGCTTTAATGGCGCGACCGACAGTCGCTGGAACATCAAAAAATTTTAAATCGACAAACACTTTTTTGTGACGGGCTTGTAACCATTCAATAAAACTAAAATAATCCCCAGCCATAAATATTTCCATACCGACTTTATAAAAGTCCACCGAATCTCCAAGTTCTTCTACCAGCGCTTGCGCTTGAGGAATACTTGGTAAATCTAATGCCATAATCAGGCGGTCACGGGGAGGGATGGCTTTTTGGGATAAGAACGTTGTTGACATAGGGTGGGCGTGTCTAAATTTTGGAATAGCTTATATTACCTGAACTCTTTAACAGGCGGAATGTTAAAATTCAAGAATCTTATTAAAAAAGTGAAGACATGAGCTCAACGATTCTGCAAATGGCGATAATTATGGGGTGTGGTTCAATTTGGCGCTGGTTGACGCCCCGTGGTCTGGATGCACAGCTAACTCGACAGGTGATTACGTCTTCAGTGTTTTATGTTTTTTTGCCCGCACTGATTATTGATGTGCTTTGGCATGCTGAGTTGGGCGTTAAATCTCTGCAATACAGCGCTTTAGGCGTGTTAAGTATCATCATGACCTTGAGCGTAAGTTTTCTAGGTGGGAGGTTGCTCCGCTTACCTGCGCAGCAGATGGGGGCTGTCTTGCTAGCGACTGCATTTCCTAATGTTACTTTTTTAGGTTTGCCGGTTTTAGAGCAATTGTTTGGTCCTTGGGCACGCTCTGTGGTGATTCAAATAGATTTATTTGCAGTAGCCCCCTTTTTATTTACTGTGGGAATTGTCATCGTCAGGCATTATGGCGCTGATACCCAGGAGAGTCAGTCAAATTCCCTAGGGTCTTTTCTGAATGCCCCGCCGTTTTGGAGCATGTTTATTGCGGTAGCGTTAAATTTAATGGGGGTTAATAGCCCCGACTGGTTAAGTAGTGTGTTGCAACGACTAGCCAATGCCGTGATACCGTTAATGTTATTTTCTATGGGGTTAGCGTTAAGTTGGCATGCTGTCAAGCTCAACAAGTTGCCGATTGCGCTAGTCGTCGTGGTGCTAAAAATGTTATTCATGCCTTGGGTGGCGCTGCATATTGTGCAGACAATGGATTTTTTGCCGCAGTATCAAGCTGCGGCGGTTTTGGATATCGCGATGCCCAGTATGCTCATGGGCGTGGTGCTGTGTGATCGCTATCAGCTTGATAGTGCGCTTTATGCGATGCTGGTGACGATTACCACCGCAGTCAGCGTCGTCACCTTACCGTTTTGGCATCAGTTTTTGGCGAAGTCGTTAGCTTTTTAAAAGGTTTCCGTCCAGCGACAGCGCTCTTGCACTAGTTTTGCACTATTGGGGTTGCCTATGCCTTTAGCGATTAAAGCAATTACGCGATCATCGGTATCGTAGCCAACATGCGCTTTTAAAGGATTGGCCATTTTACCTAATCCAAAGGCATCAAAAATGCTTGCGACATTGATATTAATATTGGTGACCTCAATACACAGGCGCGAATCCATGTATTTTTCAATAAAACCCTGTGGAATCGCATAGCTAAGCAAGTCGTTGGGATCACTGAAGGCGATAATCGGCGTGGCCGTTAGTACGCGCTCATTAAAATGTTTCCCAGTTGCTTGGCAGTAATCGGCTTTTTGCTGACTGATTTCGGGCAGTTTACGGCCCAGTTGTAACATGGGTAACTGATTTGACATCATATAAATTGGGATGGTTTTTTGTTTTAAGGCATTGCGAAATTCAACATCTCGGTCTTTGAGTATTGCTGCGATGCGTTGCATACCGTCAATGGTAATACGGCTGCCTAGGCTGTGCGAAATAAATGCGTACTGATCACGTTCTAAATTAATCGCAGCAGAGTCATCATTAAATGAGCAGGCTTCTTGGGGGATGCCTTCTGGTAGTTGCTCCCAGTCGGTTTTGGTCATCCAGCAAAATGCTTGTGCAAAAGAAACCAGAATATCTTCTCGGCTTTCGCCTAAGTAAATAATCGGGTCTGGGCCCGTATCATTGGAAAACTTTTTCATTAAATCGTTGACTTCAGCGCGACGAAAAGAATATTCACCTGAGTTGTCGTAGGCCAAAACTTCTTTTTGCTTGGCAGTGATTGCCGACCACGTTAATTCATAAAACAAGAGTTCGCGTTGACGATCGCGACTCAGCAAGCGATTGATTCTTAAATTGCCAAGATTTTTATTATTGTCATAACGACTGCTGAGGGTGATATTTTTTTGTTGTTGGGCGGCAACGCCCAAATCCAGTTCTTGTGCCAGTTTTTGGCTAAATTGTGTCGCGTATCCAGGTAAATGATCGCCGACTCCATGGACCATTAAGACTTTCATTTTGCCCGCTTTATTGCTTAGATGGGGGGCTAAGCCGCCAAAAGGCTTGCCCCAAATTTCGCAAATGCGCGTGTCCGTTTCGGTTTGTTTATCCAGAAATGCTTTAGCGATACCTTCACCAAAACTGGAACAGCCCAGCAGTGATGCAGATAATAATGCCAGTGCTAGGGGGGGTAACGATGTTTTCATGAGTACAAAAAGGTAAGTGTGAAAAATAGATTAGGCATAGTTTACAATTCTAGTGGGCTAAAATGAATGAATTATCGGGTATTTAGCGACAGTGTTGCGCCATCGTCGTTCAAAAAATGCTACGGCTGTTGCGCTTCAATTGTGAAAGACCCAGTGATTAAAGGATAATAGTGACTTTAGTTATTAACTTGGTTATCAAATGCTTCGTCTTACTGAATTAAAATTGGATTTGCTGCACACGGATGCTGATTTGCGTCATGCTGTTTTAAAGCTATTAGCTATCAAGGAGGCACAATTATTGGCAATACATGTGCGTAGACGCGGTAATGATGCACGTAAACGTGGAATTATCCAGCTAGTGTATACCTTGGATGTGGAATTGACCAATGAAGCTGAAGTCCTATCGAAGTTTAGCGGGCATCCCCATATTCAAGCAACACCGGATGAAAACTACCATTACCCCTGTATGTTTGCAAGTCCCCCGACTCAGCGTCCGGTGGTAATTGGTTCAGGCCCCTGTGGATTAATCGCCGCGCTCACTTTAGTGCGTATGGGCTTGCAGCCTTTAATTCTAGAGCGGGGGCGAGAAGTGCGTAAACGCACCGAAGATGTTTGGAATTTTTGGCGCAAACAGCGTTTCGATCCGGTATCCAATGTGCAGTTTGGCGAAGGCGGGGCAGGTACCTTTTCCGATGGTAAGTTATATACAGGAATCAAAGACCGCGGGCATCGCATGCGTAAAATTATGCAGGATTTGGTTGAATGCGGCGCCCCAGAAGAAATTATGTATATTAGCAAGCCGCATATTGGCACGTTACGTTTAGTCAAAGTAGTGGAGAATTTACGTAAGAAAATCATTGCCGCTGGCGGAGAATTTCGTTTTGAAATGCAAGTCACTGATTTTATAATACAAGATGGCGCGATTAAGGCGTTGCTATGTGCGAATGGGGATGAGATTACCACTGACTATGTCATTTTAGCTTTAGGGCATAGTGCACGCGATACCTTTGCAACCTTGCATGCGCGCGGGGTACACATTGAGGCCAAGCCGTTTTCCATAGGTTTTCGCATTGAACATCCACAAGGCATGATCGATAGTTGTCGCTGGGGAGGGTATGCCGGTAACAGCTTGTTGGGTGCTGCAGATTACAAGTTGGTACATCATGCGAGTAATGGGCGGGCTGTCTACAGTTTTTGTATGTGTCCAGGAGGGCAAGTCGTTGCCGCGACCTCAGAAGTGGGACGCGTCGTGACTAATGGTATGAGTCACTATTCACGTAATGAGCGCAATGCTAACGCGGGTTTAGTTGTCGATATCGCGCCAGCAGATTTTGGTAGCGAGCATCCCTTGGCGGGCATAGAACTGCAACGGCGCTTAGAAGCGCATGCGTTCGTTTTAGGAGGGAGTAGTTATTTTGCACCTGCACAATTGGTGGGTGATTTTCTAGCCAATCGAGCCTCTACTAGCTTAGGTGAGGTGTTACCGTCGTATACGCCTGGTATCACATTGACCAATTTAGATACCGCCTTACCCGAGTATGCCATTACCGCGATGCGTGAAGCGATTCCAGTCTTTGATCGCACTATTAAAGGCTATGGGCGCCCTGACGCGGTATTGACGGGGGTGGAAACGCGGACATCCTCTCCCATTAGAATTACCCGCATGCAAAAAACCTATGAAAGCGTAAATACGAGAGGATTGTATCCGGCAGGAGAAGGTGCAGGTTATGCTGGAGGCATTATTTCGGCGGCCGTGGATGGTATGAAGGTCGCCGAAGCCTTGGCACTGAGCATTCGAGAGCGGCAAACTAGTTAAAGCTGCGGCGTGCCAAAAGCAGATAGGTTATTTACGATTACGCATTTGCAAACGTGGCATGTCGTCCGGGATCAGCAGGGCAGCGTCTATTTTGGTGTGATTAAGGTAGGCGTTCCAATGTAAATGCGGTCCAGTCACTCTACCTGTGGCGCCGACGGTACCTAAAATATCGCCAGGTTTAACTACTTGTCCAGGACGTACATGGATTGCAGTCATATGAAAATACCCGGTGATTAAGCCTTGTCCATGATCCAGAAACACGCTGTTGCCGTTGTAATAATAATTTCCGGTATTGATAACCCGAGCATGCGCGGGGGCTTTGATAGGCGACCCAGCTGGAGCGGCAATATCTAAACCGCTATGGGGATTTTTGGGTTGATTATTAAAAAAACGCCGTGAGCCAAAAACACCACTAATACGACCTTCAACTGGCGTGCTAAATGCCGTATCGACAACCTCCTGTTCTGTCCAAGTATCAATCGCTTGGTTAATGTGTTTTAAATCTTCAGCAATGCGCAGCTCATCCTCGGGTTCTGGATTAACCATACGCTGGTTTTTAATGGTTAAGTGCTGCTCGGGATAGTGCTTATAGCTGACGTTAAAACTCAGCTCATAGCTTTTTTCCGGGGTGTTGACGCTAATGTGTTGCGCGCCGGGAGAGGTTTCCAGGGGAATACCCACTAACGCAAGCCATTGATCTCGGTTACGTGTCACTAATACCCGTTGTTGATTAAAATACACTTTTGGCGCAGGCTGATGGCTGCTTCCCAAGTGAATTTCTGCGATTCCACCTGGAACGCTAAGTGCCTGGGGAAGCTCCCGAGACTCTGCTGGGGTGCTCGCGCACAGCGATATTAACGTAATGCATTTGACTAAATTGCGATTCATGTGTCTAAGTCCTCTACCCGGCTGATAATCGAGCCTTGGGCAAAACGGGTGTGTATTAACGTGCCCACTTGTAATTGTTGGCGCTGAGTAATGACATGTTGGTCATCCACACGGCGCACGATAGCGTAGCCTCGTTCCAGAGTTGCTAACGGACTGAGCGCATGTAAGGTTTGGCTATAGCGCAATAGCTGTTGCTGTCGAACTTGCAAGCTTTGGTGCATGCTGCGCTGTAAACGTTGGTGCAGGAAGCGTTGTTGCTGTTGATATTGTTGCAGTTTGGCGGTAGGCGAATGTTGCCAAAGCTTAGCCTGCAGCTGATTAAGCTGATGTTGCTGGCGTTGGAAGAGTGATTGCCAGCTATGGTGCAGGCGTAATTCCAGTTGGTCCAAGGTTTGAGCATGGCGTAACAATTGTTGCTTAGGATGTTGCGATTGTAAGCGTTTGTCTAGCCAGTTTAACTGTTGCTGGGTAGCGTGCAATTTACGTTGCAGTTGTTGGATTAAGCGCGTTTCGACTTGCTGCAGTTGATGTAACCAGTGCTCTTGACTCGGGACCGCGTGTTCCGCTGCCGCTGAAGGCGTAGGTGCGCGGAGATCAGCAACAAAATCTGCAATGGTAAAATCAATTTCATGGCCGATGCCGCTAATGATTGGTAGGCTGCTAGAGAAAATTGCATTCGCCACCAGTTCTTCATTAAATGCCCATAAATCCTCCAGCGACCCCCCGCCTCGGCAAAGTAGCAAGACATCGCACTGCGGATGTTGATTGGCAAGCGTGATCGCCTGCACGATTTCGTGTTTGGCGGCCTCACCTTGCACGGCGGTTGGATAGATTATGATTGGGATCGCCGGAAAGCGGCGCTTGAGTACGCTTAAAACATCACGGATTGCGGCGCCGCTGGGTGAGGTAATGACACCGATGCACTTGGGCAAGCTTGGAATGGCTTTTTTATGGCTGGCGTCAAATAGGCCTTGGGCGGCTAGTTTTTGTTTGAGCAGTTCAAAATTGCGCTGTAGTGCACCCGTGCCATCAGCTTCAATCGCGTTAACAATCAGTTGGTAATCCCCACGCGGTTCATACAAACTGACTTGCCCTCGTAAAGTGACTTGCATGCCATTGGTTAATTTGGGGGTATTGCGTTGCATGCGCGTCCGAAACATGGCGCAACGAATTTGGGCCAAAGAATCTTTTAAGGAAAAATACAGGTGTCCAGATGAAGGTGTGCTCAAGTTGGATATTTCACCGTTGACGCGAATATCTGTAAATTCTTCCGTCAATAGTTGTCGCGCCAAACTATTTAATTGGGCAACAGAGTAAATCGTGGGTTCTCTTGAGGTGGATGTATGCATGTTTGAATTTTAGCATGAGTTAAGTCATTCACGGTCGATCAGTACGTTAGCTATGAGCATTAGAATTAGTATGTTGTCAGTAACGCAGCTTGGGTGTCCAATAAGAATGCAGTTTGATGAAAAGAAAAAATTTTTAAGCAAGGCGTGGTGTAATTACCGGAATGATTTTAGTGTTATATGCTATAGTTTGTCTTTTAAATTTACTTATAGGCAGTCAACTTATGCTTAAAACTTTTCCGTTCATAATCTTATTGGTCTCGGCGTTTGCCGCAAATGCAGATGTACCTTTGACTAAGGCAGATCTTTTAGGTTCGTGGCGTATTGAAACAGAGGCTTTAAGTGCTGATGGGAAAGATGCTAAAGAGTTAAATTCAGTATGGACGTTTCGCGAAGATGGCACTATGGAAGGTCTCTCTAGTGATACCAATGCGCATGCGCGGGTTTCTGAATTTCGGGCAACGCTTAATTGGAGTATTGTCGATGGCAAAATTCAAAAACAAGTTTCCCCTGGTCGTTCAAGAATGCAAGATTGTGTTGCGATAGAAAAAAACGGTCCTAAAATGGTTTTAGACTGTAATCATATTTACTTTAGGATGTTAAAAGTTAAGTAAACTTTGAATACATGCGTTAGCGCGCAGTAGGAATTCCCTCTTACGCGCTAGTGCCTTGGTTTTTCGAAGCCTAGTGACATTTTAACGTTCCTTTCCCTCCCCCTAGTTTCTGCATTCGTGCAACCTTTAAGTGTTTTCCCAGCTAAAAATTGCAATTACAGCTAATTTTAAGCCCTAGCACAAACCCAGGCATCTACACGACTAACGCCGTTTTTCTTCAAGACATAAGCGAGTTCATGTAAAGTTGTGCCCGTGGTCATGACATCATCTAAGAGCGCAATATGCTCTAGCGCAATGCTGTGATTAAGCGCAAATGCCTGGTGTAAATTTCTTAAGCGTTGTTTACGTGTCAAATTGGCTTGCTGCGGCGTATCTCGAAGGCGTATACAACTATCTAAAAGTAGAGGGATCTTAAGTTGTTGGCTTACTACTTTTCCGATCTCAATACATTGATTAAATTGCCGTTCCCTAAAACGCAGGGGGTGTAATGGGACTGGAATGATCGCTTGGGGAAGTGTTGTAGCATCACTTAGTCGTTCGGCCAGTAATAATCCTAATAGGCGAGCATGTTTGTACTGCGCATTAAATTTCAATTGCGTAATAAGATACTGGGCTGTGTGTTGATAGCTTAAACACGCCACAGTGGTATCAAAAGCGGGTGGCCATGTTTGACAATGGCCGCAGATGCTTGCTGTCGAGGTGTCTTCAGGTAAAGGCGCGGCGCATTGACTACAAAAATGCTTAGGCCGAGGGAGTGCGTTATAACAGTCTATGCATAAATCTAACCCTCGATGTCCGTAGGCATTGCATAAAATGCAGGTGGGCGGCAGCACGGAATTCTGTATAATATTAAGCCAGTTGTTTACCATTAATTTATGATTTGGGTTAACAAGTCGAAGTTCTATCAATTATTTATTCAAGTTTGGAGACTATCAGCATGTCTGCATGTAGTGCAATAACTTTGTCCGTAGCGATGCGCCACGACTGGCAACTTTCAGAAGTATTAGCGTTATTCTCGTTACCGTTTAATGATTTGCTGTTTCAAGCGCAAACCGCGCACCGCGCTAATTTTGACCCTAACGAAGTGCAAATCAGCAGTTTACTCAGTATTAAAACGGGCGCATGTTCTGAAGATTGTGGTTATTGTCCGCAAAGTGCTCGATATGACAGTGATCTTAAACCGGAAGCGTTAATGCCGATTGCTGAAGTGTTGACGGCTGCACAACGCGCTAAAGATCAAGGCGCATCGCGTTTTTGTATGGGCGCTGCTTGGCGGCAACCCAAGGACAAAGATATCGTGCGGGTGGTGGAAATGATTCAAGGAGTCAAAGCCTTAGGATTGGAAACCTGCGTGACCTTGGGGATGTTGACTGATACCCAAACCCTTGCATTAAAAGAAGGTGGCTTAGATTATTACAATCATAACTTAGATACCTCAGAAGACTATTATTCAGAAGTGATTACCACACGCACCTATCAAGATCGCTTGGATACTCTAGATCGAGTGCGGGATGCGGGTATTAATGTGTGTTGCGGCGGGATTGTCGGTATGGGGGAAGGTCAGCAAGATCGGGCTAAATTGCTCTTGCAACTGGCTAACATGCCAAAACATCCAGAGAGTGTGCCAATTAACATGTTGGTGCAAGTTGAAGGTACGCCATTGATGGGGACAGAGGCCTTAGATCCTCTGGAATTTGTGCGTACTATTGCGGTAGCAAGGATATTAATGCCGAGTTCCAGGGTGCGATTGTCGGCTGGACGGAATGCTATGACGGATGAAATGCAAGCGTTGTGTTTTTTGGCGGGGGCAAATTCTATTTTTTATGGCGATAAATTATTAACCACTGATAACCCGATGACGGTGCATGATCAGTCATTATTTAAGCGTCTAGGTTTGTATTCAGGTGGGTCGAGTTACGCTAACGCATGAGTGGCTTTGCCGATTTAACCGTTGAGCTTGATAGCTTACGCCAACAGGGCTTGTACCGCACCCGCAAGCTATTGACGTCTCCCCAGGGAGCTGTCGTCGAGGTAAATGGCAAGCAGGCCCTGAATTTTTGTAGTAATGACTATCTCGGCTTAGCGAATCATCCTGAGGTGGTTCGGGCCTTTCAGCGTGCGGTTAATCAGTGGGGAGTCGGCTCTGGGGCAGCACATTTGGTCTGTGGTCACACTGCAGAACATCATCAGCTGGAAGAGGAATTGGCGGCGTTTACCGGGCGAGATCGCGCCTTGTTGTTTTCTACGGGCTATATGGCAAATATTGGGGCAATTGCTGCGTTGCTTGGACGAAATGATGCCGTGTTTGAAGATAAATTAAATCATGCCTCGTTACTGGATGGCGGATTATTAACCCGGGCAAAGTTCAATCGCTATCGTCATGCGGATGCTGAGCATGTGCGGCAATTATTGGCGGAGGATGCTAGGCGCAAGCTGATTGTGACCGATGGCGTCTTTAGTATGGATGGTGATGTGGCTCCACTGAAACAATTGCTCGCAGTTGCTGAACCACAGCAGGCGTGGTTGATGGTGGATGATGCGCATGGGTTGGGTGTTTTGGGGAAAACCGGGGCAGGTGTGATAGAGCATTTTGGCTTGACGTCAAGCCAAGTGCCTGTGCTCGTAGGGACTTTGGGTAAGGCGTTTGGTACCGCAGGTGCTTTTGTGGCCGGGTCCGCAGAGCTTATCGAAATCTTAATACATAAAGCGCGCACTTTTGTGTATACCACGGCCATGCCTGCAGCCATTGCAGCGGCAACACGCACCAGTCTTAGCTTGCTGCAACAAGAATCGTGGCGGCGAGAGCATTTGCAAATTTTGATTCGGCAATTTCGAGCGGGGGTGAGTCAGATTGGCTTACAGCTTATGCCTTCGATTTCCCCGATTCAACCCATTCTAGTCGGGAGCAGTGAGCGAGCATTGTTCCTGAGTGAACAATTGTTACAGCACGGTATCTTGGTCAGTGCCATTCGTCCCCCTACCGTGCCAAAGGGGAGTGCGCGCTTGCGAGTAACCTTGTCTGCTGCGCATTCTGAAGCACAGGTACAACAATTACTGCAGGCGTTGGAGGTGGTGTGGCGATGAATACGCTACATACTGAGGTGTATGGCACCGGGGAAACCCTGGTGTTATTGCATGGCTGGGCGATGCATAGCGGCGTGTGGCGACCGTTTGCTCAACGTTTGGCTAGCAATTTTCGCGTAGTTTGCGTTGATCTTCCTGGGCATGGGCGAAGTGATGTCGCCTTGGCTTTAGATTTGCCGACAGTTGCTATGCAGCTCCTCAATGAGCTTGGTCAAGTGCCCGCCTATTGGTTGGGTTGGTCTATGGGTGGCTTGTTGGCCATTGAAGTTGCTCGCCAAAGTCCAGAAGCAGTGAAAGGCTTGATTTTGCTTGCTAGTAATCCTTGTTTTGTACGGCAATCGGATTGGCCGGGTATGAAACTGACGATATTAAAAAAATTTGCAGCGCAATTAGCAGCAGATTCGGTGGCAACTATTGTTAATTTTTTAGCTTTGCAGCTTTGGGGATTAGATGAGCAGGAAGCGTTGCTAGTTGCATTAAAGCAGCGGGTTATGGAATGTGCAGTTCCTGAGATACTCACCTTACAACAAGGGTTAATGTTGCTGGAAAACACGGATTTACGGGCAGAGCTAAGTTTATTAACGTGTCCGATACTTGCTATTTTCGGAGTTAAAGACGCCTTAGTGCCTGTGAGCATAGCGGCTCAACTTTCGGCGCTAAACACTAATATTTGCTCAGAGATCCTGGCGTCTGCCGGACACGCGCCGTTTTTATCGCATCCAACAGAGACGCGAGAATTAATTGAGCAATTTATGCGAAATGTATGACGTTATTGACCAACATTGATAAATATAAGGTTCGGCAGGCATTTGCGCAGTCGGCAACGACGTATGATGATTTTGCATATTTGCAACGTACGGTAGCGGCAGAATTATTGCGTCGTAGCGGATTGCCAAAACTCCATGGCAAGGTCGTGGATTTAGGCTGTGGTACAGGCTATTTGACGCAATTATTATCTGAGTTAGGTGGCTTTTCACACCTCTGGGGCTTGGATATTGCGCCCGCGATGCTATCTATGGCTATAAAGCGTGAGCTGGCATCTGTAAGCTATTTGTGCGCCGATCTGGAGCAATTGCCAATTCAGTCCAATAGTATTGATTGGTTATTTTCAAGTTTGGCGTTGCAGTGGTGTTTAGATTTGCCTGCAACGCTGCGGGAGTATCAGCGAGTCTTACGACCAGGCGGGCAATTATGCTTTGCAACCTTTGGCGAGGCGACGCTGCAAGAATTAAAACAGGCATGGCGGGCGGTGGATCGTGCGCCGCATGTGAATGCGTTCTATGCTGAGGCCGATCTGCTCGAGTTGTTGCGTACTGGGGGCTGGCAAAATATTACCCTAAGCAAACAAGATTATCAGTGTCAGTACGGATCGGTGCATAGTTTGTTGCGTGAGTTAAAGGGCTTAGGTGCGCAGCATGTGTTACAGGGGCGTCAGTCACAACTGATGGGCAAGGCGCGTTGGAAGACAATGCTGGATGCTTATCCTAAGTTAGACGAGACGGGGAAAATAATTGCCACCTATGAAGTCATTTGGGTGCAAGCTACAGTGGTGAAATAATGGCACAAGGCTATTTTGTAACGGGTACAGATACACATGTGGGAAAAACGTGGGCAAGTGCGTCGTTAATGCGCGCAGGAGTGCGACAAGGTTTTAGAGTTGTCGGTATGAAGCCAGTTGCCTCCGGCTGCGAGTGGCATGAAGGTAGTTTACAAAATTCAGATGCTTTGTGCTTATTGCAGCAGGGTAATGTGGCGCTAGATTATGCGAGCGTTAATCCCTTTGCTTATGAACCCGCGATTGCGCCGAATTTTGCAGGCATTCACAATCCTGCTTCTTTGGAGGTGATTAAAACGCAGTATGAGCAGTTAGCTTCCCAGGCCGAGCTAGTGATAGTTGAGGGAGCAGGTGGTTGGTATTCGCCGCTGTCTATGGCGTTTGATAATGCGCTGTTGGCAGAGGCATTAGCTATACCTGTTATTTTAGTTGTGGGAATTCGCTTGGGGTGTATTAATCATGCGCGCTTAAGTTTAGCTGCAATTCAACAATCGAAAGCTAATTGTTGTGGGTGGATTGCTGTGCGTGTTGAGCCAGATCTCCCTTATACTCAAGAAAATATAGCCTATTTACGTAAGCAGTTGTCTGTCCCGTTACTGGGAATTTTGCCTTATTTACGAGAACCTGATTTTGACAAATTAGCATCCGCATTTAGCATAAATAACCATTGTAAAATTAATGAAATTAAACCATAATATCGATGCGGTTAATATAATAATTTTATCAATGAGGAAACATCATGGCACTAATTACGTGGACAGCAGCTCAATATGGTACAAATGTTGGCTTTGCAGATGAAGAACATAAAACATTGTTTGATAAATTAAATAAATTGTATGATTTAGCAACAGGCGGTGCGGCACGCTCAGAGATTGGTGCGCAGTTGGATGATTTAATCGCTTATGTTGTGGGTCATTTCGCACATGAAGAAAAAGAAATGCAAGCTAAAAATTTTGCGGGTTATCCTCGGCATAAAGAAGAGCATGAAGCCTTAATCGGAATCTGTGCAGGCTTGCAAACAAAATTCCATGCGGGTGAAGCCGATGTGACTGAAGAAGTCGGACAAATGGTTAAAGGATGGTTGGATAGCCACATCCCAACTTTCGACAAAGCCTATGCTGATGCGTTGAATAGTTGAATTAAAGATTGATTGACAAGTGTTTTGCCAAAAACCTGTGCAGCAACTGCGCAGGTTTTTTTTTGCATCAGAAATTTATACTACATAAACTAATGTAATTCCGTAATGCAGCCTAGCTTAAAATAGCGGTATGGTTTAGAATTGCAAGGTTATTATGAAAATACTAAAGTTATTGGGATCGGCGACCTAGAGATTGCTTGTATTACCATAACGATAAACGCATACAAGAGTTTCTAACTACAAACCGAGGAGGCTGCTCCGTGAAGAAAATCAAGCAACTTTTCGCATGTCTGACCTTAATGGCTTTTGGCTTAGGTTCTGCGCATGCGGATTATGCCCTTAATTTAATGCAAGGTGTCACGCAAGTCAGTAATGATCTTTATGATCTACATATGCTGATTTTGTGGATCTGCGTTTTTATCGGGTTGGGCGTGTTTAGTGTCATGTTTTATTCGATCTACCATCATCGGAAGTCGAAGGGGCATGTGGCTGAACAGTTCCATGAAAATACCACCGTTGAAATTATCTGGACGATTATTCCAACCTTGATTTTGATTGGTATGGCGATTCCTGCAACTAAAGCGATGATTGAGCTTGATGATGTTAAAGAAGCTCAAATGTCCATTAGAGTTACTGGTTGGCAATGGAAATGGGAATATGAATATTTAGATAGTGGTATTCATTTCTTCAGTAGTTTGGATGCGGCAAGTAACAAAGCTCGTCAAGTGGGATCAGGTGTTGACCCGCGCTCAGTGCCCAATTACTTACTTAATGTTGATAAGCCTTTAGTGGTTCCGGTTAAAACTAAAATTCGGTTTTTATTTACTGCGAAAGATGTGATTCACTCGTGGTGGGTGCCGGATTTGGGCTGGAAAAAAGATACTATTCCAGGATTTATCAATGAGGCGTGGACGTCTGTGGATAAGCCAGGGACCTATCGTGGTCAATGTACGGAGTTATGTGGTAAAGATCATGGCTTTATGCCGATTGTGGTCATTGCCATGGAACCAGCGGATTATCAGGCTTGGGTAGATAAAACTAAAGCAGATTTAGCGAAAGGCCCCGTATTAGATGATCAAGCCCCTGCAGAATTAATCACTGCTGGTGCTGCCCTGTATGAGAAAAACTGCGCCTCTTGTCATATGGCGGGTGGTGAGGGTATTGCTGGTACTTTCCCTGCGTTGACTAAAAGTCCTGTAGTACTTGGGGATATTAATGCGCAAACTAAGTTAATCCTGAATGGTAAAGGCATGATGCCTGCCTTTGGTACGATGTTAAATCCTTTAGAATTAGCGCAGGTGATTACCTTCACGCGTAATGGTTTAGGAAATAAAGTTGGCGATGCAATTCAAGCTAAAGCTGTCAAAGCGTTAATGTCTGGAACTGCGGAACCTGTTGCGGCTGCCGTCGAAGAAAAACCCGCCGCTAAAGTAGATGTCAGTAAACCCTTAACTTTGGCTGACTTAAATACCAAAGGTGAAGCCGTTTACAAAGAAAAATGTTCCTCTTGTCATCAACCCGATGGTGCAGGAATGACGGGGTTTGCACCTGCGATCACAGGAAGTGCTGTCGTTAAAGGCAAGTTAGATAAACAGGTCGAATTAGTACTGAATGGTAAAGGTGCTATGCCCGCTTTTGGTAAAACTCTGAATGCAGTGGATTTTGCTGCTGTAGTAACTTATACCCGTAATGCTTTGGGTAATAAGGTGGGCGATATGCTTCAGCCTGCTGATGTCGAATCTTTAAAGTCTGCAAAAGCAGGCAAGTAGACGGGATATTGGGCTAAACGCATGCGTTTATCGGGTTATCTAATCTTTTTATTTATTAATGAGGTATTAATTATATGTCTACAGTAGTTGCTGAACATGATCACGATCATGAGCATGAGCATCATGATCACGGCCCAGCCAAGGGGCTATTACGGTGGATAATTACCACCAACCACAAAGATATCGGCACACTCTATTTATGGTTTGCGTTGATTATGTTTTTCGTTGGTGGGGCGATGGCTATGGTCATTCGTGCCGAATTATTTGAACCAGGTATGCAATTCGTAGAGCCGCAGTTTTTTAACTCTATGACAACTATGCATGCTTTGGTCATGGTGTTTGGTGCGGTTATGCCTGCCTTTGTTGGGCTGGCAAACTGGATGATTCCTCTCATGATCGGTGCGCCAGATATGGCATTGCCGCGCATGAACAATATGAGTTTTTGGTTGTTAGTCGCGGGAGTGTTACTACTTGCGAGTACCTTGTTTATGGAAGGGGGGGCTCCTGCCTCGGGTTGGACCTTATATCCGCCTTTAGTATTACAAACAGGTAAAGCCTTACCATTTGCAGTATTCTCGGTGCATTTATTGGGTATTTCCTCCATCATGGGCGCCATTAATATCATTTCGACCATTTTCAATATGCGTGCTCCCGGCATGACCTTAATGAAAATGCCGTTGTTTGTGTGGACTTGGTTGATTACGGGCTTTTTATTGGTAGCGATCATGCCTGTTTTTGCAGGTGCGGTGACCATGTTATTAACTGACCGTTTCTTCGATACTAGCTTCTTTGATGCGGCAGGTGGCGGCGATCCAGTTTTATATCAACATATTTTCTGGTTCTTCGGTCATCCTGAAGTGTATGTCATGATTCTACCGACTTTCGGTGTGGCATCTACCATTATCCCCGTGTTTGCGCGTAAGCCATTATTTGGCTACAGCTCCATGGTTTATGCAACGGCTTCGATTGCGTTCTTATCGTTTATCGTATGGTCGCATCACATGTTTACCGTGGGCTTGCCAATTGCTGGCGAGTTGTACTTTATGTATGCCACCATGTTAATTGCGATTCCAACTGGCGTTAAAGTCTTCAATTGGACTGCAACCATGTGGAAAGGTGCGATGACTTTTGAAACGCCGATGTTGTTTTCGATTGCATTTGTGGTGTTATTTACCATGGGTGGCTTGACGGGTTTGATGATGTCGGTAGCGCCGCTGGATTTTCAATATCATGATACTTATTTTATTGTTGCGCACTTTCATTACACCTTGGTACCTGCGTCAGTATTTATTTTGATGGCGGCAGGGTATTACTGGTTGCCAAAATGGACTGGGCATATGTATGACGAAAAAATTGGTAAATTGCATTTTTGGTTGTCAGCGATCTCGGTAAATATTTTATTCTTCCCGCAACATTTCTTAGGTTTAGCGGGTATGCCTAGAAGGATTCCAGATTATGCAGTGCAGTTTGCTGATTGGAATATGATTTCTAGTATTGGTGGATTTATCTTTGGTGCTAGCCAGTTGTTATTTTTGTATATTGTTATCCATACGATCAAAGGTGGCACGGGTGAAAAAGTGACTGATGAAGTCTGGGAAGATGCTGCCAAGCATGGTTTAGAATGGACTTTGCCTTCTCCTCCGCCGTACCATTCTTTTACAACGCCACCAACCATTATTCCTACAGAGCATCATTAATCTGTAGGTGTTGGTCGCTAAGTTAAGAAACTTAGTTAAGCCCTGTTTTGGCCACAAAACAGGGCACAAGGTTAATATGGACACTAAAAAGAAAAATATTATTACGGTTACTGTGTTGTTTCTGATTGCTTTTTGTATTTATGCCTACGCGGTACATCAGGCCATGTCGGGGTGAATACACAGCAGCAAAATCGGCGCTTGGCAGTAAAATTATTGCTGGTAGCCCTGGGAATGTTGGGTTTCAGTGTGGCAATGATTCCGCTCTATGATGTGTTTACGCAAATTAGCGGAGTCAATGGCAAGATAACGCAGTTGTTGGATGAAAAAACCTTGGCTTATCAGGTGGATGAGCAAAGAAATGTGTACGTGGATTTTATCAGCGCAGTCAGCGCCGCGAGTGATCTGCAGGTAACGTTTTCGCAGTCGCGCTGGGAAGTGCATCCAGGTGCGATTTATGATGTGAGTTATCAATTACACAATCTGGCGGGCAAAGAAATTAAATTACGCACGTTAGCTAGCGTAAGCCCGGGATTTGCGGCCAATTATTTTGGCGTGCTCCATTGTTTGTGTTTTGAAACCATAACCTTGCAGGCGCAGGAAGTATAAACGGTAACTTTGCGCTGGGTGATCAACCCAGAATTACCTGCCAAAGTCAAAAATATCGCTTTGGCACAACAATTTTTTAATATTAAATAAGAAGTAATAGACAGGGGAAAATTATGGCGACAAATAATGCTTATTATATCCCGCATCAAGCTACTTGGCCGGTGATAGGTACCGTCGGGTTGATGACGATGCTGGCAGGATTTGCAAACTATCTAAATGGATCGTCTATTGGCTCGAGCATGATGGTGTTGGGATTAGCCATCTTCATCGTCATGTTAGCAGGCTGGTTTACTTTACAGGCGCACGAAAGTGAGTCCGGCATGTACAGTACGCAGGTAGGAATCTCCTATCGCATGGGTATGATGTGGTTTATTTTCTCCGAAATCATGTTTTTTGCTGTATTTTTTGGAACGCTTTGGTATACCCGTAACTTATCTGTGCCTTGGTTAGGCGGTATAGGTGATGGTCCGGGTCGGGATACTGCAATGTTATGGCCGGGATTTGAAGCCAAGTGGCCAACTAATGGTCCAGGAAACGTCGGTGGGGAATTTGAACCGATGGGTGCCTGGGGATTGCCTTTCTTGAACACCTTAATTCTGCTAACCAGTGGTGTGACTTGTACTTGGGCGCATCATGGTTTATTGGCTAAAAATCGTAGTCAATTAATTAAGGGTTTGATTGCAACTGTCGCACTGGGTTTTACTTTCGTAGCTTGTCAAGCTTTTGAATACCACGAAGCCTATACTGAAATGGGCTTAACCTTGGGTTCTGGAATTTATGGCTCAACCTTTTTCATGTTGACCGGTTTCCATGGATTTCATGTGTGTGTCGGAGCAATTATTTTGACGGTGGTGCTGTTTCGCAGCAGCAAAGGTCATTTTAAACCGGAGAACCATTTTGCTTTCGAAGCGGCAGCATGGTACTGGCATTTCGTTGACGTCGTCTGGTTAGGTCTGTTTGTTTTTGTGTACTTGATGTAGAAATTACATTTAATCGGTATCAAGGCGTTGACGTCAGTCAGCGCCTTTTTTGTTTATACGGCGACATGAAATGCGCCAAACTTATGGAGTGTTAGTCTGGGTGTTATTAGGATGATTTTTGATCACCGCACCGATGCCATGAGGTTGCAGTAAACCTGTCGCAAACGCAAGAAAAATCAAGAAAAACAAAGCAATCGATAGGCTAATACGCACCGTCAGGGCTTTGGCTGTTTTGGCAGAATCAATTTCATTTTTCGATTTTACTAAGTGAAACAGCGCATTTCCTAAGCTGATGATAATCAGAATAAATGCAACAATAACAAAGATTTTAAGCATAATATTTTGTAAATGAGAAAATAAATGGTATTTTCAGCTATTTAGCGCAAAATTGCCAATAGATACTGCGGATGATTTTAAAATTAAGACAAATCGGTATGTGGCCTCTTTTGGCCTATATACTAGTGATGGGGATACTACTCAGCTTAGGTTTCTGGCAGCTCGCCCGTTCGGAACAAAAACGCGAATATTTGCAAACCCAAGAACAATTATTACAACAGGATGCGTTAGTCATTGATGGCAATACCCCGGATGATCTTGCAAGTTTAAAATTTAGACCTGTCAGTGTGACCGGAGAATATGATGTTGAGCATCAATTTTTAGTAGATAATCAGCATATGCATGGCAAAGTGGGTTACTTGGTATTAACCCCCTTAAAACTATCTAACCATAAGGTAATATTGATTAATCGAGGCTGGGTGCCGCTGAATGTGGATCGGAAGATCCTGCCTGATATTGCGTTTACGCAAAAGCAAGTTAGTCTGACTGGACGGGTCAATAGTTTTCCCAGTGTAGGTTTGCAGTTGTCGGGCGCTGAGTTACCAACATCTGGATGGCCAGCTGTAGTCCAGGTGGTGCAACCTAAAATACTGGGGCCGTTATTACATGCTGATGTACTTAGCTTTCAAATAGAACTGGATCCATACGCTGAAAATGGCTACTTACGCAGTTGGAGTCTGCCCGTGCTCATTACGCCGGAAAAACATATTGCTTATGCGGTGCAATGGTTTGGTTTAGCATTTACCTTAACGGTGTTAGCATTTTGGTCAATAAGAAAAAAATTACATGAATCAGCAACAAACTAAAAATCAAAGACTTATACTCATTATTTTTGCGATGTCTTTCATTCCATTTTTAATTGCATGGTATCTAAAAGAGCATCCGCAAACATTGGTAACGCATACCAACAACGGCGAACTGATTACGCCCCCAGTTCCTACAGACTTAATTGAATTCACCGGATTAGATCAGTTTTCCCGCAATAATATGTCGGAAATAGCAGGTCATTGGGTGTTGCTTAATGTGATAGCAGGCAATGATTGTAATCAGACATGTTTAGATGCAATCCATAAAACTAAGCAGATAGTTTTAATGTTAAATAAAGATTTAACGCGCACTCGTCGTCTCGTAGCGGTGTTTAATCCGCCACCCGAGACGGTAAGTGCAAAATGGTGGGAAGATGATAGCCGATTGCTGCGCGCTCAAGCAATGCCTGAATTAAAGCAGAAATTAACGACCATCAGAAAGGCAGAGATCCCAGAGGGAATGCTGTTTTTAATGGATCCTCTCGGGAATTTAATGATGCAATATGAACCCGGATTTGATCCATATAAAGTAAAAGATGATTTGAAAAAATTATTGATGATTTCCCAAATTGGTTAGTTATTTCCAAACAAGTACGCACCAATCTGACTTAGGTTAGATTGCTAACAACAGAATATAAAAATAATAAACGAATGGATCACGCATGTTGAAACTTATTGCTTACCTATGTGGCTTTTTTGCCTTGCTTGCTAGCTTGGCAGGTGTTGTCTACCGAACGAGTCAAACTGACCTATCGCAGTCAATGTCTCCATCGGGGTCGCTGTTACAGTTTTTGAGTTTCGAGCAAGCCCTACCGCTCATCGTACATAACTATAGTATTGCGTTAATGGCGTTACTCGTTCTTTCTGCAATACCGATCGCTATGACTCATAGCGTGCTGCGGGTTAGAGCATTGCTGGGTTATATTGTTTATGCCCTGTTGCTACTATTGCCTTTAGGCATCGATCTGAGTTTCGGTCAGCTATTATCGCCTGCAATAAAATCTGCACTTCATTTCTCACTGGGTGGATTATTCATCGCTTGTGCTTATGCATTAGCATTACACCTTGCCCCAAATGTCATACGCGTAAAAAGCTGTAGTGTGGGGTATTTGGCTAAATTAGCGGTTTTATGCGTGTTAGTACTGCAGTTTTCAGGCATTTGGGTCAGTACCAATGCTGCTGGGCAAGCATGTAGTGATCTAGCTCCATGTATTGCAGCGTGGTTAACGACGTTAGATCTTAGAATGCTACTTCAGGCTTTGTTGGCGGTATTTAATGGCCAAATGCCTGTTATCACATCCGAGCATCTGTCTGGAATTATGCTTTGGCATGTCGCGCTCGCTTGCATTATTGCTTTTGGCTTGTTTGCCGTGGCGATACTGGCATTATTACCCAGACAAGTATTGGAAATCCGTAAAGCGGGTTTAGTCTTGCTGGTAATGTTGGTGATGGAGATAACCCTCGGCATGGCTAGCCTCCAAATGCAACATCCTGTATGGATAACTTGGCTGCATAGCGGTTTAGGGCTGTTGCTGTTGCTACCTGTATTGGCAATGAGTTTTTACAGCAGCTATGCCGTGTATGTTCCTGATGCAACCAAGGAAATCGCAGCGGCGAACGCGGTGACCGCATTAACTGCGGCATCTGCTAAAGCCGACTACGTCGAGCCAGAACCGGAATCCATCTATTTACGTCTAAAATCCCAATTAAAACGCACGCGTTCTGGGATTGGTAATGTACTCTCAGCCATTCCGTTTGGACAGCGCGCCATAAATTCCGAATTACTCGAAGATATCGAAGCGAGCTTGATCATGGCCGATGTGGGCATGGAGGCTACTACTGCGATTATTCAAAAACTGACCGATAAACTCGAACGCCAGCAATTAAATGATGTGCAAACGCTATCTGCGGCGTTGAAACAAGAATTATTACTGTTACTACAACCTTGTTCTCGTCCTTTGGTTATTCCCAAACAAGATAAGCCTTATGTTATTTTAGTGGTCGGTATTAATGGCGCGGGTAAAACGACAACCATAGGTAAAATGGCCAAACGTTTGCAAGCTCAAGGGCATAGCGTTATGTTGGCCGCGGGAGATACGTTTAGAGCCGCCGCGGTTGAGCAATTACAAGTTTGGGGTGAGCGCAATAATATTCAAGTAGTCGCTCAGCATACGGGGGCAGATTCTGCGTCCGTCATTTTTGATGCTGTGCAATCTGCAAGTGCAAAAGGGATTGATGTCTTGATTGCTGATACCGCAGGGCGCTTGCATACAAAATCCAATTTAATGGATGAATTGAAAAAAGTTAAACGTATTATGGGGCGTCTAGATGAATCCGCACCGCATGAAGTATTGCTGGTGCTCGATGCGGGGACCGGACAAAATGCCTTGTCGCAAGCAAAATTGTTTAATGAAGCCGTTGCGTTGACAGGTTTGGTGCTAACTAAACTGGACGGTACAGCCAAGGGGGGCGTTATTTTTGCCTTGGCGCGGCAAATGGAAATTCCGATCCGCTATATTGGTGTGGGGGAGGCCATTGATGATTTGCAAGACTTCGATGCCGAACGCTTTGTGGATGCATTGTTTGTACTGGATGAATAAGCCGTGTTGAAATTTGAACATGTCAGTAAGCGTTACCAAGACGGAGGCGATGCCTTATTGGATGTGAATTTTCATATCCGGCCAGGTGAAATTGTTTTCTTGACTGGGCATTCAGGTGCAGGCAAAAGTACCGTACTGAAACTCGCTGCGTTGATGGAAAATTGTACCCATGGTCAGGTGTTATTGGGCGGACAAGATGTCAGTCAACTTAAAAGTTCGCAAATCCCGTATGTACGGCGCAAGATGGGCTTGATTTTTCAGGATTACAAATTGCTGCAAGATCGCACCGTACTGGATAACATCGCTTTGCCGATGGTGGTTGCAGGCTATGGTTACCAAGATATTGCCAAGCGTGTGCGCGCTGCATTAGATAAAGTCGGTTTGCTGGGTAAGGAGCATAAATACCCCCAGGCCCTATCAGGCGGGGAGCAACAACGGGTAGGTATTGCGCGTGCAGTGGTCAATAAACCAGAATTGATTCTTGCAGACGAGCCGACAGGGAACTTAGATCCACAGTTATCGAAAGAAATTATGCGTCTATTTGGTCAATTTACCCAAGTCGGGGTTGCAATTTTAATTGCGACCCATGATTTTGAGTTAATTAATCGTATGGGGCACCGAGTACTTACCTTGGATCATGGTCGCTTGGTGGCGGGTCAAGACTATGTTAAAAGATAAAAGTACTCAGAATCGAAAGGCCTTAGGCAGGTTTGAACGTTATAAGTTGCAACTGAATAACCGTTGGCATGCGTATCGCGATTTACATGCGCACGCGTTATTTTCCAGTTTAGGGCGATTAATGCGCTCCCCGGCGTCTTTAACCATGACGTTGTTGGTACTTTCCACCAGTATTGCTTTAGCATGTATTTTTTATTTAATAGTCCAAAATTTTCAGCAGCTTACAGGTGGTTTGGCATCTAGCCATCAGATCTCCGTGTTTTTAAAAGGCGAACTGAAGCCGAGTGTGATCGATAAATTACGCAAAGAAATAACGGCTAACCCCGATGTAGAGAATGTCAGTTTAATTACCCCCGAACAGGCCCTGATTGAATTTAAAGCCCATAGTGGTTTTGGTGCGGCCTTGGATGAATTGCAGCAAAATCCATTGCCTGCAGTATTAGTGGTCACTCCCAGAAACGCTTTAAGTGATCAATCAATTTCCGCTAAGTTAGTAGAACAATTGCAACAATATCCAGAAGTTGATTTTGCACAACTCGATATGCAGTGGTTACATCGTTTACAAGCCATTTTAGAACTGGCGGAACGTAGCGTCTGGCTTATGGGGGTGCTTTTCGGTTTAGAAGTATTGTTAATTATTGCAAATACCATTCGCTTGGAATTACAAAATCGTAAAGATGAAGTCATTATTGCGAAGTTGGTAGGGGCCACCAATGCTTTTATTCGTCGTCCATTTCTTTATACCGGATTTTGGTTAGGGTTTTTAGCCGCATTAATCGCTTGGCTGGTGGTCACCATCATTATGTTGATCATTCAGCAGCCAGCAACTCAGCTTTCAAAGCTATATGCTTCTGAATTTAATATTGTATTCTTAGGCTATGCCGATACCTTGCAGTTATTACTGCTGGGGTCGTTGTTAGGCGTGGCAGGTGCTTGGTTAGAATTAACACGGCAGTTACAACGCATTCAGCCAGAATAGCTGCTTTGTTATGAGGCGTTTAAATTGAGGCGCGGTATACTGCTGAGGTGTTACTTTTATTAATGAGGAGAATGGCAATGTTAAAATTAGGTATGTTGATTATTTTCGTATTCGGAATAAACGGTACGGCTTGGGCTTATGGTAGCAGCAGTAGTTCAAAATCATGCGCCAAGCCAGTTTTTACGGCATTTACACCCGCTGATAAGGAAGTTGTTCCGCAGCAAGCAGAATTCTCTTTTATGGTCGCTCCCACTAACAATCCTAAAAGCATTGTGGTCACGGTCAAGCAGCAGCCTGTTGAGGTGCAGACAATCGCCAAAAACTCTGGATTTCAAGTGACTGGCAAATTACCCGCCAATCTTGAGCCGGGGATGGCGAGAATTAATATTTCGGCTGAGGCGGCTAATAATTGTAAAGGTAGTGATGGTTGGTTGGTGAATGTTAGTAAATAGTTAGGTCTTGGGATGTTATGGGCTATGAAGTTGCACAGATACTTAGCAAAACTAAACCTGTTTAGCCGGGTCATTGGCTTATTGCTAATAGCGCCTGCGGGGTATGCAGAAAATACCTGGACGTTCACGCAGGCTAACGACCCATTAAATAATCGCGTGATTACCAGTGTTGTGGCGCCTAGGTCACTGGATGGCGTATACGACAATATAAAATTGTCGCTGGTATGCAGTGATAATAAATTGCAGGTCGTACTCAATTCTGATGCTTTGATCACCTCACAAGGCAGTTTTTTTGACGTTGAATATCAAATCGACAAAAATGTACCCGTCAAAATTCGGATGCAAACCTTTCCCGACTCAAAGCGTAAAGGATTTACCGATGAATATGCTAAAGCGATGTTGGATAGCATGTTAAGTGGTAATACCTTATTTTTGAAAGTAAATACCATGATTCGGAAGGTATTGACGACGGCAATTCCTTTGGACGGTGCCAGCCCTGTACTGAATAAAGTTTTAACTGCCTGCGCGGGAACTGCTGAAACTAAAAGTGCACCTACGTATAGTTTTGAAGTTTTTGCGCAAGAATTTAACGCCTTATCACCCGATAAACAACAACTCGCGCTCCAAAAAATCAAGATGCTGATGCAAGAGTTGCATGAGTGATCGTTCTCTTACCTTGTCTTGCATGCAAAAATTCGAATTATTAGTTAGTTGCACTTTACGATTGGTATGTTAATGCCTAAACGTATCGCTATTTTTACAGATGATCCCGGTTGGCATGGCAAGCAACTCTGTCTGGCATTTAATTTACGTGGGTATCAAGCTGAATATGTCTCACTGACGGCTTGCCGTTTAGCGATTGCTGCGCATAAGTTTCCGGTCGTTATCCCAGGGTTTGAGCAGGAGCTGCCAGCTGCCGTTTTTGTACGCGGTGTGCCAGGAGGCTCATTGCAAGAAGTTGTATTTTATCTTGATGTACTGCATGCCCTCAAATTACTCGGCGTGCCAGTGTACAACGATGGGCGAGCGATTGAAAAAAGTGTTGATAAAGGCATGACCAGTTTTTTATTGCATACCCAAGATATTGCTACGCCAGTCACCTGGGTAAATCGTGAGCGTGATTTTATCTTAGCCGTCGCAGAACAGGAGTTATCTGAAGGTCGAATGTTGCTCACTAAACCGCTGTTTGGGTCGCAAGGCGAAGGCATTCGCCGTTTAGAAAAATCTTCCGATCTACTTTGGTTAACCAGTAGCCAGGGTATTTACTATTTACAGCGTTTTGTAGCCTGTGCGGGGCATGAGTTTTCAGATATGCGTGTGTTTGTCATCAATGGTCAAGCGGTCGCAGGGATGTGGCGTAAAGGAGTCTCTTGGTTAAATAATGTGGCGCGAGGCGCGCGATGTGAAGCATTGGATATTTCGACGGCTATCGCTGAGCTCGCGGTCAAAGCCGCTCAATGTTTAGAGATGGATTATGCTGGTATCGATATTATGCTGGACCAAGATGAAATGCCAATAGTTATCGAAGTTAATAGCATCCCTGCCTGGAAAGGTTTGCAAAGTGTAACGTGTGTTAACGTAGCTCAGCTTATGGTTGACGATTTAATTAATCGTTATCTTAATCCCCAGCAAGATCACTACGATGCATAGTCGTGAACTCGTTCAAGAATTTTATCGTGATGCTTGTGCGCTCGAATTACGTGCCTTTAAACCGGGTAATGTCAGTATTTATGCAGCGGGTCACGGAATGCAAGTTGCAGATTTTTTAATCAGTGCTACAGTTAGCAGTGCTCACTTGGTGAATTTAGAACTCACTCTGGGTGAGCGAATTTATTATGCGGTGCAAGCTACGCGTTCGGCGGTAGGTTGTAATACGAATTTAGGAATATTATTGCTGTGTGCACCTCTGATTGAAGCGGCGTTACGTTGCGATGTTCTGCAAAATTATCAAGCTGTCTTGACTGAAGTATTACAGAATACTTCGGTCAAGGATGCTGATTGGGTATTTAAGGCGATTACTGCGGCAGCACCAGGTGGGCTGGGGAGCGCGGAACAGGGAGATGTGATTCAACCCGCAACCATGACTTTACTCCAGGCCATGCAGCTGGCGGCAGAGCGAGATCGGATTGCATTGCAATATGTGTCAAACTTTAAAGATGTTTTTGATTTTGGCGTAATAAGGTATAATACCCAACTTAATCGATGGGGTATGGAAGATTGGGCGGCGGTTGCTGTTTACACAGGATTGCTAAGTCAATTTCCAGATAGCCATGTCGAACGCAAATATGGTGGCCAGCATTCTGCATGGATTGCAGCTCAAATGTTGGTGCTTGATCAGGTTTTACTTGATTCTAAAACACCTGAGTCATTGGTTTCTAAATTTAGCGATCTAGATACCGAGTTCAAGTGTAAAGGAATTAATCCGGGTACGACCGCTGATCTGACGGTAGCGACAGTGCTAACCGTTAAGATTATGAGCTGGCTAGCGACAAGATAATTCTTAACTACTAGCTGATAAGATTTCTTTAACACCTTGCTCTTTATGATGTTGGTGTTAAAGTGATTTGTTAATTTAAACTATAAAAAACTTCCTAAGGGGAATACAAGAATGGCTAAAATCAATAACATGCGTGTTGGTGAATCTTTAAACGGTGACGGTAACGAAGTTGCTCACATCGACTTAATTATTGGACCAAGAGGTTCTGCTGCAGAATCTGCATTCGCAAATGCTTTAACTAACAACAAAGATGGTTTTTCTACTTTGTTAGCAGTAGTTGCTCCTAACCTGTTGGTTAAACCAGCAACTATTCTTTTCAACAAAGTAACCATTAAAGGTGCTAAACAAGCTGTGCAAATGTTTGGTCCTGCGCAACGCGGTGTTGCTATGGCTGTTGCTGATTCTGTTGAAGATGGCACTATTCCTGCAGACGAAGCAGATGATCTGTTTATTTCTGTTGGTGTTTTCATTCACTGGTTGGCTGAAGATGACGCAGCTATTGAGAAAAACAACTATGATGCAACTAAAGCGGCTATCAAACGCGCTGTTGCTGGCAGTCCAACTGCTGCAGAAGTTGTTGCACAAAAAGGTACTGCAAAACACCCATTTGCGTCTAACAACGTATAATTTGGTTTTATCGTAGTAAAAAATACCCCGCATGTCGGGGTATTTTTTTGTCTAAAATTCATCTAACTTGTTTTAAGTGGTAGTATGGAGCTCTTTAGCTTGATTGTTTTGGAAACCTGAGGGCGGAATATTGCTAAGGGTTGATTATGTTTAAGTTTGCATGTTTTTTACGCACTTAATCGCAGTGATTTTGATGAATCCGTATGCGGTAACTCAAAAATCCATAAGGATGCGTTAGCGTTTTCATAGTAAGCTTTTAGTTGCTTTGCTGCATTCTTTAACAGTTTTAATAAACTGCCACTCATTTGTTTTACATGTCGCCATCTATTCAACGCTTACATCAATTACCCTATTTTGAAGATAGCTCTGCCTTATTTGAGAGTATTGTGCATAGGCCATGGTCGGTATTTTTGGATAGTGGTCATCCAGGTTCACAGCAGGGGCGTTATGCTATTTTAGCGAGTGACCCGATTGTTACTTTAGTGACTCAATTGGGTGAGACCACGATTACCCGCGCAGGCATAGAGGAAGTTTCTACACAAGATCCTTTTGTCTTACTTAAGCATGAATTATCAACGTTTGCGACCAGCACCACGCATTTACCATTTAATGGAGGTGCGCTGGGCTATTTTAGCTATGATTTAGCACGTTGCATTGAAGTATTGCCAACGCGTGCACTGGATGCTGAGCATATTCCGGAAATGGCGATAGGAATTTATTCCTGGGCAGTGATTGTCGATCATCAGCTGCGGACCAGCTGGTTAGTGGGGCAGAATATTTTGGATGACTCATGGATGGTGTTAATTCGATTATTCAGTGCATTACAACCAGTATCACTAGTGAAATTTCAGGTGACTGGAGATATTTGCAGTAATATGACCGCCGATCAGTATGCGTGCGCATTTGATAAGATTAAAAATTACTTAAAGGAAGGTGATTGCTATCAGGTTAATCTGGCGCAACGCTTTGAAGCGAATTGCTCGGGGGATCCTTGGTACGCTTATCGTGAATTACGTAAATTAAATCCAGCGCCTTTTGGTGCATATTTAAATAATCCGTTTGCACAAGTTTTATGTTCATCTCCAGAGCGGTTTTTATCTGTGACGGACGGACAAGTGCAAACAAAGCCGATCAAAGGCACGCGTCCACGAAAACTTGACTCGCTAGAAGATCAGCAGCAACTAGAAAACTTGAGTAGCAGTCCTAAGGACCGGGCAGAAAACGTCATGATTGTAGACTTGCTGCGTAATGATATTGGAAAAAACTGTCGCGCGGGTTCCGTGAAAGTGCCAGAATTATTCGCCGTGGAAAGCTATGCAACGGTGCATCATTTGGTGAGTACTATCACAGGTGTGTTAGATGTGGATCAGCATGCATTGGATTTGTTACGTAGTTGTTTCCCCGGGGGCTCGATTACTGGGGCGCCCAAAATTCGAGCGATGGAAATAATAGAAGAGTTAGAGCCGCATCGTCGCGGAGTATATTGTGGCGCAATTGGTTATATCGGCTTTAATGGCAATATGGATACCAACATTGCTATCAGAACTCTGGTAACATCTGCAGAGACTATTCGGTGTTGGGCGGGCGGCGGTATTGTGAATGATTCGGTCATGGCGGACGAATTTCAAGAAAGTTTCGATAAAGCGGATGCTTTATTAAGGTTATTGCGGTTAATGCAGGATGAAGATCGTTAAATTGGGCGGTAGTTTAAGTCATGATGATCGATTACGCTCATGTATCGAACATATTGCAGCGCAGGAACGAGGTTCGCAGCCTGTGATTATTGTCCCGGGCGGGGGCGGCTTTGCAGATCAAGTGCGCTTAGCACAACAGCAATGGCATTTTAATGATGTTGTTGCTCATCATATGGCAATTCTAGCCATGCAACAAATGGCGCTACTTATAAACGCCATGCAGCCAAACTGGCGGCTGATTAAGAATTTGGCGGAACTAAATATTTCCTCAGCAGGTGTCATCATTTGGTGGCCAGAAATAGAGTTATTGAATGCCTATGCGTTGCCTGCAAGCTGGGCGATTACTTCGGATAGCTTGGCAGTCTGGTTGGGTACACGGTTAGCGGTGGGCGAAATTATTATAGTCAAGGCTGCAAAAATACCCATGGGGGCTAGTTTAATAGATTTAGTGGCTGATGGAATTTTAGATGCTGCTTTTATGCGCTACGCCAATGAGTTTAAAAATAACATCACTGTCGTGCATAGCGGTGATTTTCTCAGTAGGGTTTGGGCGTAGATAACAGGCGGGCAAAATGGCGGATAAAAAATCGATATTCGACGAACTCGGGATAGCGGAAAAAGCTACAAAAATTATTACCCAATTCTTTGGGCAAAAAGCGAGAGATTTATATTACCGTACGCGCGAGACTTTAGGGGAGCCTAAAAGAGAAATTGTAGTGTATGAGGTGAGCCAAGCATGTGTAAATTTACAGGAAACGCGAGACCAGTTTCAAGACGCTTTGCAGAAATTTAAGTCTATCGTGAGTGTTGAAGGTGGGAGTTTAGAGAATAAATATCATCTACTGAAGCGTCAGTTTGATGCCTGTCAAAATAAGGCTGAGCTGGTTAGAAACAGAATCCGGGTAATAGATGAAGTCAGTACAGCTTTATTTGACGAATGGGAAGTAGAGTTAGAACAATACAGTAACAGAACCTTGAGAGCGGCAAGTCGACAACAGCTTAAAGTTTCGCGGCAAAGATATTTGCGCTTGTCCAAGGCCCTTACGCGGGCAGAAGACAGAATACAACCCGTGTTGGCGGCTTTTAGAGATCAGGTATTATTTTTAAAACATAACTTGAATGCCCAGGCTATTGCGGCTATCCAACATGAGTTTGTTGAAATAGGTATGGATATTTCGCAATTAATTCAAGTTATGGAAATTATTATTGCAGAAGCCAATGACTTTATAGCAAGTTTGTCAGATCAAAAAACATTACCTTCACCATAAGGCCTGTCTTGAGTTTTTTAACTATTACTTTAAATAGTAAGCGAATGCTTACTCTTCACGCGAATTTTTAGCTAACATGGTCGATTTTGCTTGTTCTAATTGTGCTAGTAGCGGGCGCGTTTGTGCTTTAAAACTAGCCATTAATGACTTATCAATTGGCATAGCGTCGGTAAGTTTTACCGTCAAAGGATCTTGATGTTCGCCATTAACTAAAAACTCATAATGTAAATGAGGGCCTGTGGCTAAACCTGTCCGCCCAACATAGCCAATTATTTGACCTTGCTTAACGTTATCACCCTCTTGTAAATCCGATTGAAATTTAGAGAGATGAGCGTAAAGCGTCGCATAGCCGTGTCCATGGTCTACAGTGACTACTTGACCATATCCGCCTTTAATTCCTTGGTAGGTTATTTTGCCATCACCCGTTGACCTGACAGGAGTTCCGGTACTGGCGGCATAATCAACACCTTTATGGGCTCGAATTCTATTGAGAATCGGGTGATTTCGGTGTGTGGAAAATTGTGAGCTGATTTTGGCGTATTCCAGTGGAGCACTTAGAAATGCCTTACGTAAGCCTTCACCTTTAGGGGATAAATAATTTACATTACCTTCATCGTCAATAAAGCGCACAGCTTGGTGGCTTTCACCTTGGTTAATAAACTCGGCAGCAACAATATCCCCTGTCCCAACAACTTTTTTGCCCGATAATTTTTGCTCATACACAACCGTAAATTGATCGTTTGGCTGTAAATTTTGTGCGAAATCAATGTCCCAGGCAAAAATCTCAGCCAGCTTATTGGTAAGCTCATAAGAAAGTCCCGCATTTTTGCCGGCTTTTTCCAAAGAAGAATTGATTACAACGTGGGCGGTTGCGTAGCGAGTATTTAGTTGATTAGTGCTGCTACTGATATTGAAATCATTGATATGCCGGGTAGCAGATACGGTCTGACCTGCATCGAGCAGATAACTTAATTCGTTCAGTTGGTTGCGTGAATTGATTTTAAAATTAAGGATTTTACCGACTTCCAAATCAGTAAATTCATGCCCAAACTTACGGTTGTGGAGAATTTTTTGTAGATCGTAAGTGCTTAAACCGAGGTCAATGAAGATGGTAGAAAGACTGTCACCCTCTTTGATTTTATAACTTATAAATTTGTCTCTTGTGGTAGACGTATTATGGCGAGTTATAATGTCCTTATCGGTGTCCAAGTTTGCATCATCTTCATTGATATCTGCTTCTGCAAGTATCAAAGGCTTGATTGCAGCATTAATATTCTGACTCGATCGGGCGTTTGAGTCGGCAAGTGCTAATGTCGCACTTGTAATCAGGGCCGTCCCAACCCCTATAAACAATGATTTATATAAGTTTTTCACAATATTATCGACCATCAATTTAAAATTATGATCGAAGTGTAAGTTATTTTTTTAATTTTGGCTAATAATAATGCTGTTTTTTGCTTTTGTAGAGCAGATTAATCGCCAACACAAATCATAAATATAATAAACCTAAAGGAAAAAATGTAATGCAAGATCAGCAATTAGAGCAGATACGCCGTGGTTCTGAAGAGATTTTGATTGAAGAGGTCTTGTTGAAAAAGTTACAGGAAGGAAGACCCTTAAGAATTAAGGCTGGTTTTGATCCTACCGCGCCAGATTTGCAGTTAGGGCACACAGTGCTGATTAACAAATTAAAGCAATTTCAAGATTTGGGTCACCATATTCTATTTTTAATAGGGGATTTTACCGGAATGATAGGTGATCCGACGGGAAAGAATATCACTCGCAAGCCATTGACTAAAGAGGAGGTGTTGATCAATGCTAAGACTTATCAGGAGCAGGTATTCAAAATATTGGACCCTGATAAAACCGAAGTGGTTTTTAATTCCCAGTGGATGGAGGCCATGAGTCCCGCGCAATTGATACAATTGGCGGCAAAGCATACGGTTGCCAGAATGTTGGAGCGGGATGACTTTTCTAAAAGATTTAAAGGTGGGCAGCCTATTGCTATCCATGAGTTTTTATATCCTTTGATTCAGGGGTATGACTCGGTTGCATTAAAAGCAGATGTTGAACTGGGTGGGACAGATCAAAAATTTAATTTGTTAGTGGGTAGGCAACTGCAAGAGGTATATGGTCAGGCGCCGCAGGTGGTATTGACTATGCCTATATTAGAAGGATTGGATGGAGTGCAAAAAATGTCCAAATCTTTAGGTAATTATGTTGGAATTGCAGATGCGCCTAATGATATGTTTGGCAAAATTATGTCTATCTCCGATGAATTAATGTGGCGATATTTTGAATTGCTTAGTTATAAGCCTTTGGTGGAAATCAAAGATTTGCAAAGTGCCTGTCAAAATGGAATGAATCCCAGAAATTGCAAAGTAATGTTGGCGCAAGAAATTATTGCCCGCTTTCATAGTCAGCAAGCTGCTGAGCAGGCTTTGTTGGATTTTGAGACAAAGTTTCAGCGTAATGCCATACCCGATAACATAGCGGAAGTTGAGCTTGTCAGTGCAACAGGTATTGCAATAGCAAATTTACTTAAAGATGCAGGTCTGACTGAAAGCACTTCGGAGTCGTTACGTATGATTAAGCAGGGTGGGGTAAAAATAGATGGAGAAAAAATTGAAGATGCCAAACTGCACTTAGATGTGGGTTCGGTACATGTGTTTCAAGTGGGTAAGCGTAAATTTGCAAAAGTTAAAATTAAGGTGTAAAGATATAGCGTTTTGTTTCGAAATACTAAGTATATATTGATCAATAATATAGAATGCTAAGCGGGAAATTTATCGATTAAATGCTTTGATTTTAAGTTTTGTGTTGACAGGAATTTAAAAAGCCCTATAATGGGCGGCTCGCTAAGGATAAGGCGAGGCGGTTTTTTTGGGGATGATAAGTAAAACGTAGTTTTTACCCTTCCTGATAAAAACATTTGACAAGGGATTTTAAGT
>SXIZ01000195.1 GCA_005779525.1 Methylococcaceae bacterium | reverse complement strand
GGCATCCATGCCGCAACCCGTTGGGCTCAACCCGATAACTACTGCGGTGCTCGACGCGGTAAACGGGATAAAACACGTTACTGCGTAACGTCAGTTATTCATCGGTATTATCCAACTCAAAAAACACCCACTTAACCCGCGGATAAAGCCGTTTAATTTCTTTTTCTAAGGCATTAATCTGCTGCACTGCAGAGTGCACAGACTGATCAGGTTTAAACTCCGCTTTCACAGCCACCATGACGCCATTGCCATGATTAATCGCCCAAAGATTGAGTACTCGAACAACACCCGCTTGAGCACTTAAAAATTGCCGCGCCCCCTGTTGGATATCCTCTGCAACCTCGCCAATCAATAACGAATGCACTTCTCGACCCACCAAAAAAGCGACAATCACCAGTAAAACCCCAATCAATATGGAGCCCAGCGCATCATAGAAACTGTTTCCGGTATACACCGCTAAGCCCAACATCACTAGTGCAATTACCAGACCCAACAACGCCGCAATATCTTCTCCCACGATCACCATCAATTCGCTGGAATGCGTCGTGCGAAACCATTGCCATAAGCTACGATCCCCTTTTTCTTCCTGCATCGCCCCCAACGCACCTTGCAGCGATACCAGCTCCATCAGCACCGCAATCGCTAAAATTCCTAACGCAATATTGGTATTTTCTAAAGCATGTGGTTCACTGACACGCATCCATCCTTCATAAATCGAAAATAATCCGCCTAAGGAAAACAACGTAAATGCCACCACCATAGACCAAATGTACGCTTCTCGCCCAAATCCCATGGGATGTTTGAAGGTGGCTTGTTTGTCTGAGCGATGCATGCCTACAAACAATAAAATTTGATTGCCGCAATCGGCATAGGAATGAATATCCTCAGCCATCAGCGCCCCTGACCCCGTCCACAGCGCAGCTCCGGTTTTGGCTAAGGCCACGGCAAAGTTAGCTGCAAATGCATAAAATATGGCTTTTGAAGAATTGGAATGTGACATAATCATTTAAAATTCGCGAGTATTACCAAGCATATTAACGAATCGCCCAAGAAAATACAAAACACTTCGTAGTTATCGGTCTGTCGCCATGCCCCAGCCTAAGATTTCCATCATCATCCCGACACTCAATGAAGCGAGCACCATCGTAACGTGTTTAATGGGGTTACAAGGGTATCGAAGCCAAGCAGAAATTATCGTTGTTGATGGACAGAGTTCTGATAACACGCGGGAATTAGCACAACCGTGGGCCGATCAGGTCATCCTGAGCGAAGCTGGACGGGCACGCCAAATGAATGCCGGGGCAGCCAGCGCTCGCGGAGATATTTTTTTATTTTTACACGCTGACACCCGATTACCTGAGCATGCGCTAACCTTGATAACTACATGCATGCAGGATCAAATCCACTGGGGACGCTTTGCGATCGAACTCCAGGGGCAACATCCTGCCTTAAAAGTCATTGCCTTTTGTATGCATTGGCGTTCAAAATTCACAGGCATTGCCACGGGCGATCAAGCAATTTTTGTGCGTCGGACCGCTTTTGAACACGTTGGCAAATATCCCGACCTACCGTTAATGGAAGATATTGTTTTAAGTCGCAAGCTCAAAAAAATTTCACCGCCTGCATGCTTAAACGCTAAAGTCAAAAGTTCAGCCCGGCGCTGGGAGCAGTTTGGCGTATATAAAATTATTTTGCTGATGTGGAGTTTACGCTTACGCTTTTTTCTAGGAACTCCCGCGGAAACCTTGGCACAACTCTATCGAGAGGGAAAATTTTGGAAACTATAATGCGTTTAACAGTCGCCCTGGGCGTGCTAGGCCTGATGTTGAGTTTGGAGGTGCTGCGCCCGAAACGACGCTATCAACACCCGCGAAAACTGCGTTGGCCTACCAATCTGGGTTTAGCGGTTGTGAATATGCTGGCGGTGCGTTTTAGTGTCGGCGGTCTAGCCTACCTGAGCGCCTTTCAAGCCCAAACGCAGCAGTGGGGACTGTGGAATTATTTGGAGCTGCCAGAGCTGGCAAACATAATTATTAGTTTAGCATGCTTAGATTTTGCTATTTACGCGCAACATATTGCCGCACATCGTTGGCAATGGTTATGGCGATTACACCAAGTCCATCATACTGATTTGGAATTTGACGCCACAACTGCCGTACGTTTTCATCCTTTAGAAATCCTCTTGTCGTTACTGTATAAGGTTGCGTGGATTGTTATGCTTGGGGCTAGTCCAGCAGCGGTCTTGCTGTTTGAAATCATTCTCAATGCTTGTGCAACTTTTAATCACAGCAATGTCGATATTCCCAAGCCACTAGAAAAAGCATTACGCTTAGTTTTGATTACACCGGACTTACATCGCATCCATCATTCAGTCGAATTCAAAGAACTCAATAGTAATTATGGGTTTTCAGTGAGCTTTTGGGACAGAATTTTTCGCACCTTACGCCCGAGTGCACAACGCAGCCAAACAGAAATACAGATAGGCTTAGCAGATTATCAAGATTTAACGCAGCTAGGTTTAACGCGATTACTCAGCTTACCTTTTCGGCGCAGAACTTAAGACTAAAGCGGAATATCGTCCACGCCATCAGCGGCTGTATCAATGGCTTCATCCACTTGATTGCCAACACCCGGCACTACAGAAACCACTGCCCCAGTAATACGCATGGGCATGCTGACAACCTTCGTCAGTACACAAGCATTCAAGGAAAGTAATAATGCACTTGCAATCAGGATTTTAATAGCAGACATAGGCGAAGGACTTGAGGGATTTTGATGGACCTAACAGGAACACTTGAAAACAAAAGCCACAAGTGTTCCGATAAGCGTCGTTAAGCGGTGAGCTTAAAGAGAAGTTTTTGCGTCAGCAACACCAGAAAGAGCTTGTTTGATCAAAGCAGAAGCTTCTGGAAAATGACCATTTTTAGCTTCTAAAATTGCTTTTTTGATGAAATCTCTTGCTTTAGACATTTTGAATGCAACTTTGTCGTTAGCGTTAACTTCTTTAGTCATATCTTTTGCTACTTGTAATTCAGCAACAACAGCATCGTTAGCAGCACCTTTAGCGATAGCGTCTTCAGCTTTTTTTAAGTTTGCAGACACTTCGTCTAATGCTTGTGCTGGAGAGTAGCTAATACGACCAGCATCTAATTCTGCATAAGAAACAGAAGAGAAAGAACCTGCAGAAGCTGCAATCATCAGTGCTAACAATACTTTTTTAGAATTTTTCATAATTTATTTCATCCTCATCGTTATTTTAGTTTAAAGGCATTGTGAACATCAGAAACCGCAACAATGCACGGGTAATATACTACCATAGCTTTTGCCTTTTAACTATCATACACGCTAAGTTTAGCGCTTAAAAATCTCCAAATACCGCCTACCTTACCAAGCGAGTCACATCAGTGTTGCAAGCTGTGTTAACCGCAATTTAGAAGCTCACTGAAAATCAATAAACTGCACGCTATCTTGCAAGTAATTTAGACTTTTCTAAGAATATAGTCCAACCACGCTGCAGGTAAAATCCGTTTCAAAAATCCAAAAAGATACGTTGGAAAGGTCACGTAATAATGCACTTTTGGCCGCGTGGCTTCCACCGC
>SXIZ01000194.1 GCA_005779525.1 Methylococcaceae bacterium | reverse complement strand
GTGTCGCTATCGCGACGCTGTTTAATCGGGTTCTCGCACCCGAGGGCGAAATACTTTCTTTTGCTCCGCCAAAAGAAAGTATTCAAAGACAAATCTGTCAGGAACAGATTTGGATGCGTTAGCACACGAAGTGCGAATGCCAGGATGGCATGAGTCATTAGGCGGCCCAGTTACCGCTGATGTCTTGCGCTCCTCGTAGTTATCGGGGGGTAGCAAAAGGGGCGTCCTGCCCCTTTGCCACCTTGCGGCATCCATGCCGCAACCCGTTGGGCTTTTCCCGATAACTACTGCGGTGCTCGACGCGGTAAACGGGATTTAATAACGTTTACCATAAATCTAATAGATAACCTGACTGTTAAATAATCTCTAAAAATATGAATGGCTTGCATAACCAACATCATAAAATTGACTGAGTGTTACTTTTATCAATAGTGCTTTTCCACCAGCTTATCTTGGCAATTATTTACTTTAGTTACTGTCGCCGTACTATCCTGAATCCATGCTATCCAACCCTTTGCCCGTATTTTGTACCAGCCGGGCATGTAATCTAATGGTTGATAAGTACCCGGGGGAACTTTTGCCAGTCGAGTGTTTTGCAAACCTCGATTTAAATACAGGTAAACATTGGGATTAATAATCTTGAGCGAACATCCGTTTAAAACGCTACTGACTATCGCTTGCCCCGAATCTTTTTGTGCGGCGTTGTGATGTTCGATACTGGCTGTGATATCAGTTTGTTCGATATCTTTAGCCATACTCGGATAGGCAAAGCTTAGTGCCGGAATGGCAATGAGTAATGCTAATAATCTTTGCAAAAACTTTCTTGGTTTAGGTTTCATAATGGTTGCAACTTGGTTTATTTATTCGTCAAAAGAAGGTATCAAATAGCAGTCAAAATGCATTTACTGGGTATTCCTGAAAATGCATCTTGGGTTGGCAAAATCCACTGATTACTGCGCTGATAGCAATTTAATCGCTTGATCCATAGTGACCACGGACACGCCAGAATCCTTGATATATTGCAATTCCAGATCCAGTTCAGAAGGTAAGGTCGAGTAAAGTTCACCGTCAGGGAGTGGTAAGGTGGCAGGATCAATGAAGTGGTATAACAACACTAACCAGGTTTTATCTAGGATGGCTCGGTCTACCCAGGACTTGACTTCCGCTGGCGTGGTGCCGTTGTTGACGGCTTGGATTTTGATCCGGCTCAAATCGAGGATATCTTTGGTATTAAATCCGTAATCTGAGCATCTTTGAGCTTGATAAAATTGTTTACCCACAGTAAGGGTATTTAAATTGTAAGGTCCTGCAGGGTAAGCAAAGTTAGTGACTGGAGCACCGATGGTGTTTTGCAGTATCTGTTGACTCAAAGAAAATTCATTGAGTAATTCTGTGGGCGTTAAGGTGGTCATATCAGAGTGGGTGACACTATGCGAACCGATCTCCATTCCACTATTATGAAGATCAATCACTTGTGTTGCATTCATATAGTTGATGGGATCATTTAGACCGCTAGTAATGATGTTAAAAGTTGCTTTTAACGCTAATTTATATTTATCTCTTAGTAATAGTTTAAAGGCATTATCGTATTGGTTAAGCCAGCCATCATCAAAGGCTATGGTCACCAAGCCAGAAGTGTATGGGCTGGGCGTATACGCTGAGAAAAGATAATCATCTGTGATTAACCATCCAGGCGAGTACAGGAGATGATACACAGTGATGGATACTGCATTAGCAGGTAGGTCAATTTGTGCTTTTAATTGCAGCCAATCTGTTGAGGCCAGTGCTTGCCCTAAATAATATTCTTGTACTGATCCGTCACTGAGTTGTATTTCGGCATCCACTTCGGTTTCAACATTGCTTTGATACCAACCTGTATAGATATAGCTTTTACCGCCAGTGACCGCTTGTGGCTGGAAGTGCCAATTAGCCCCGCCATCAACCAAAGATGTAATATCTATTCTTAAACTTTTGCTGCCGTTATGCCCTGTACCGAGATAAGTAAATTTGGCATCGTTGACGCCAAAGATGCTGCTAGACCAGTCTTGTGCTTGTCCGTTAGTATTTAAATTTTCAACAGATGCATTGGGAATGAGATTGCTATTCACCTGAATCGAAGCGGTGACAGACGTTGTTCCGCGACTATCGCGACCGAGTGCGGTCAGGGTATGTGCCCCATTTGCCAGTAAACTGCTATTCAGATTAACGCTATAAGGAGCGTTGGTGTCTTCAGCACCGATATTGACGTTATCTACTTTGAACTGTACGCCTAACAAGCTGCAAACTCCTGTGGCGGCGGCAGTGACAGGAATTATGCCGTTTACAGACGCGCCATTGGCGGGAGAGGTGATAGCTAAGGTGAAGGGATTACGCACATTGACGGTATTCGTAGCCGTGCTGGTTAAATTACTAGTATTGCGCGCCGTGGCAGTAAGCGTATGCGAACTACAATTGATTAACCCGCCGGTATCCCAATTCACACTATAGGGGGACGTGGTATCTTCAACATCCAGATTAACGCCATTAATTTTAAATTGCACCCCCGCAATAGCGACGCTATCGCTGGCACTGGCAGTAATCGTCTGCAGTCCACTGACAGTAGCACCAGCGCTAGGCGCGGTAATGGAAACGGTAGGTGAACTGGGCGGCGTTGTGACCACCTCTACCAGACTATAGTCATCGTTTTGCAGCCAGCCTACCTTATACAGCAAATGATAAATACTGAGCTGCTTAGCCGTGGCCGAAGTGGTGAATGTGAAGTTCACTGCTTTCCAGGTCGTTGCACTGGCAGCCGGAGAGGCTGCAGTAATATAAGTCGTGACATTACTGGTGTTGGTCACTACTAAATCAATTTCAGTAGCGACATTGGACTTGTAATATCCGGTATACACATATTGGGTATTAGGTTTGACCGTGATTGAGGGGAAATACCATTTGGCATCACCGCTCGTGCGGTTAGTCATTTTTAAGTACAGGCTTTTGCTTCCAGTATTACCTTCGTTGGTTTTATACGTGAAAGTTGTCGTATTGCTACCTGCCATGCCTTTTTTCCAACTCAACGGTAAAGTACCAGCGCTATTGGCAGACTCTACCGATGGATTTGGAATAAGGTTGACATCGGCTGCGTTGGCAATGGTATTCAATCCTTGAATACTCAAAAGTAGCAGGGCAACAATAAATTGCGCCAAGCGCATGGGGTATAGCTTACGGTGATACTTAATGGCCTTTAGTAATTTTCCAATCTGCTGTAAGTAACAGAAAAAATTAGTAATCATTTTGCTTATCCTGTGAATTGACTGGGCAGTGACAATCATTGCTGCAGGTGTATTGCAACAGAATATTAAAATAAATACATGAGTGCTAACCGTCTAATAATGCATGCAAAATGCACATAGGGCGTGTATGGCAAAGCTTCTAAACAGCTTCGTAAAATGGGCGTGCGTGTCCCCTCAGTTGGATCTTGGCGCCTCTCAACTATCTTTTCTTGTGCTTCATGCCAGCAGTTTTACGCACAAAAACTCAAG
>SXIZ01000193.1 GCA_005779525.1 Methylococcaceae bacterium | reverse complement strand
GACGTTGATCGCTTATGTATGGTATGCGAGTTAAGCATCACCCATGAAGGTGAAGTGTTACGCACCCGCTTTTTTGAAGGGGTGATGCGCTCACATGCGCGTTTAACCTATACCGAAGTTGCCAAAATTTTGGTCGATGGGGATCAAGCTTTAGCCAAAAAATACGCTCCACTATTACCGCATTTACAACAGTTGTATGCTTTATATAAAGTGATGCGCATTAAGCGTGAGCAACGCGGAGCTATGGATTTTGATACCCAGGAAACTAAAATTGTCTTCGGTAAAGAACGTAAAATCGAGCAAATCGTCCCGGTGCAACGTAATGATGCACATAAATTAATTGAAGAATTTATGATTACTGCCAATATGGCCGCCGCGCGCTATTTAAAGCGCAAAAAAATGCCGAAATTACTGCGCGTGCACGAAGGCCCGGGGGACGAAAAATTATTAACCTTGAAAACCTTTTTAGGCGAGATGGGTCTGTATCTTGGTGGCGGTAATAAACCCAGCCCCCTTGATTACATGGAGGTGGTGCATAAAATCCAAGGCCGAGCGGATGCCCATTTAATTCAGACGGTCTTGTTGCGCTCGATGTCGCAAGCGGTCTACAGCCCTGAGGATAAAGGTCATTTTGGTTTAGCGCTGGAAGCCTATACCCATTTTACATCGCCGATTCGTCGTTACCCCGATCTATTAGTGCATCGTGCGATTCGCCATTGTTTACAAGGTAAAACCCCAGAAACCTTCCATTACGGCTTTCCCGATATGGTAGTGTTGGGTGAACATTGCTCGGCCAATGAACGCCGTGCTGACGACGCTACCCGCGATGTGGTGAGCTGGCTAAAATGCGAATATATGTTGGATAAAGTCGGTGAAAGTTTCAGCGGCATTATTTCTGCCGTCACGGGCTTTGGTTTTTTTGTGGAGCTCAAAGATATTTATGTCGAAGGCTTGGTGCATATTTCCAGCCTACCGCAAGATTATTTTCATTTTGACCCCTTAGCCCATCAACTCAAAGGCGAACGTACCCATAAATGTTATCGTTTAGGCGATAGCGTGGAGGTAACGGTAGTACGCGTGGACTTAGACGAAAAGAAAATTGATTTTCAATTGCGGGTCGCAAAAGGCTCAAGCAAAACGGGTAAAACCGTTAAGGCCAGCACCGCCAAAAAACCTGTCAAAGCAGCTAAAGCGGCAAGCGTTAGCAAAACCAGCAAACCCACTACTAAACCTCCTAGAAAACCACGGCGTAAACAATGAAACTCAGTCGTATTTTTGGCATTCATGCCGTGCAAGCCGCTCTGGAATATGCACCGGGAAAAATCCAACAGGTATGGGTCGATAGCCAACGCCAAGACCAGCGTATTAAACCGTTATTAGACGAGCTCAATAGTTTGGGTATTAACGTTGAAACGTGTGAGCGAAAAAAACTCGATCGTTTTGCTGATGGGAAAAGCCATCAAGGCATAGTCGCCTCGGTCACCTTACCCGCCGAACTGACCGAAGCCGATTTAAAAAACGCCCTGCTCTACCAAGAGGCTACGCCGTTATTTTTGGTTTTGGACCATGTGCAAGACCCACATAATTTAGGCGCCTGTTTACGTAGTGCCGATGCTGCGGGAGTAAACGGCATTATTATCACTAAAGACAATGCTGTCGGCATTACCCCGACAGTGTGTAAAGTCGCTAGTGGTGCCGCAGAAACCATTCCGGTATATGTAGTTACGAATTTGGTACGCACTTTACGTTGGTTAAAGGAACAGAATATTTGGATCGTCGGTGCTGCTGGCGGCGCAGTACAAACTTTTTATGCGGTGGATTTTACGCTGCCTGTGGCCATCGTAGTTGGCGCGGAAGAAAAGGGTTTGCGGCGTTTAACCCAAGAGGAATGCGATTTTGTTGTCAAACTGCCGATGCTCGGGACAGTCGAAAGTTTAAATTTATCCGTGGCGACAGGCGTGTTGTTATACGAAGTGGTGCGGCAGCGCTTGGCGGCTAATGCTTAGTAATTGACGTTGCACAGTTATGTTACTTTTTGCTGACGAAACGCTCTGTCAATAAGATCAGTGAGTCATTTGGAGGTTGTATGTTGGAAGAAACCGAATCACCCATAAACGCCTTAAGCGAACAGGAAGTTGAAAAACGCTTACGCGAAGAATTACCGCATTGGTATTTAGAAAATGGCTGGATTAGGCGCAAAATCAAGACCAGCGGCTGGAAAGCGACTTTAATGGTGGTCAATACCATTGGACATTTAGCAGAAAAAGCCTGGCATCACCCTGATCTAAGCGTATCTTATGCGTTTGTTATAGTAAAATTAGTCACCCATGCAGCGAAAGGCATTACCGAAAAAGATTTTGCCTTAGCTAAAAAAATTGAAGCAGTCGTGCTGTGGGATGCAGCTACGGAATCCGATGGCGTGTTTACGGGAACTCCTGATGATCCGCGCTTTAAATACATTAAAAAAGATTAATCAAAGGGCAACTGAATGACTGAAATATTAGAAGTACCCAGTCCATTTTGCGGTATAGGTACCGATGACTTAACAGTGCAAGTCGACGGTGTCACGTTAAAAGTGAGCGCCAACGGCTGTGCGATAAACACGCCATTATTTGAACAGCCAATTACCGATACCCTTCCCCGGATCGACGGCCAAACTTGCACATTGGCGGAAGCCGTCGCCAAGGCGGCCAGTATCCTTAAACCCACTAATTTACCAATCATTGGTGGCTGTGCGACTGACGTCAATGGCATGCGTGGATTGCTGGCATTGGCAGATCGAGCAGGTGCAGTCGTCGACAATATGAATTTTGTCGGGGCACGCAATAACTTTTTAGCGCTGCAAGACTCCGGCTGGATGAATACCACCTTGGCAGAAGTCAAAAATCGCTGTGACCTTTTATTAATCCTAGGCACCGATTTAGAAGCCTTTGCCCCACGCTTTTTTGAGCGCTACCTGTGGACAGATGCGATGTTTGTTGAAGACACCAGCCAACGCACCGTGGTGTATCTCGGCAAATCTCCTTCAGGTCAAGCGTCAACGTCGCCAAACGGCACAGCAGCCAAAGTCATTCCCTGTGCTGATACCGATCTACCGGAAGTCGTAGGCGTGTTGCGTGCCTTAGTGAATAACAAACCCATACGGGTGACAGACGTTGCCGGAATTGCCCTGTCTGAATTACAAGCGCTAGCCGCACAATTAAAAACGGCTAAATACGGCGTGGTCACTTGGGCTGCAGGCGCCTTAGGCTTTAGTCAGGCCGAATTAACGGTACAAACGGTCTGTGAAATGATTAAAGAAATCAATAAACAAGACACCCGTTGCTCTGGTTTACCCTTAGCGGGCAAAGAAGGTGATCAAACCGCTAACCAAGTGTGTGGATGGACTTCCGGGTATCCCGCACGCACGCGCTTTAATCGTGGCTACCCAGAATACGATCCGTACTTAAATGACTCACGGGTGTTACTGGAAAATGGCGAGGCCGATGCTTTGGTGTGGGTGCAAGCATTTAATGCGAAATCAGTGCCGCCCACAACACCGTTACCAACCATTGTGATTGGCCGCTCCGGCATGGTTTTCGAGCGCGAACCTGAGGTCTTTATCCCTGTGGGCACCCCTGGAATTGATCATGCAGGTCATGCCTATCGGATGGATAACGTGGTCGCCATTCGTCTAAAAAAATGTCGCGATTCAGGCTTACCCAGTACCGCAGAAGTATTGCATGCCATTGAGCAAGCATTAGCCTAAAGGTTTTAAGGAATTATTATGTTGATAAAATTAACAGGTGGTGTGGTGTACGATCCAGCAAGTGGGATCGATGGCAAACAACAAGACATCTATATCCAAGATGGGCGCATAATTGCTAAACCCTCTGAGGATACGCCTATTGCCAAAGAATATAACCTGCAAGGCAAAGTGGTCATGTCCGGGGCAATTGATATGCACACGCATATCGGTGGCGGCAAAGGTAATATTGCCCGTACTTTATTACCGGAAGATCATCGCTCCGACCCAGTCGAACGTACGCATATTTGTCGCTCAGGTTGCGGTCATGCCGCGCCCAGTACCTTTATCACGGGCTATCGCTATGCCGAAATGGGCTATACCGCAGGTTTTGAACCCGCCGTACTCCCCATCAACGCTCGCCAAGCGCATATGGAAATGGGGGACATTCCTATTCTGGATAAAGGCGGCTACGTGATGCTCGGCAGTGATGATTATTTGTTACGCCTGTTAACCGCCAAAAAAGATCAAAAGGCGATTAATGATTATGTCGCCTGGACGATCAACTCTGCTAAAGCCATAGGCGTAAAAGTCGTTAACCCCGGCGGCATTAATGCGTTTAAATTCAACCAGCGCAAACTGGATTTAGATGAACAAAACAGCCATTATGGGGTCACGCCACGCGAAATTCTGCAGGTGCTAGCCACCGCCGTGAAACAAATCGGCATCAGCCATCCTCTGCATGTCCATGGCTGTAACCTTGGCGTACCCGGCAATATGCAAACTACCCTGGATACCATTCAAGGTATTGGAGGCTTGCCAATGCATTTAACCCATATCCAATTTCATAGCTATGGCACCGAAGGAGATTTCAAATTCTCTTCTGGCGCGGCGCAAATTGCCGAAGCCGTGAACAAAAACAAAAATATCACTATCGATGTCGGGCAAATTCTGTTTGGGCAAACCGTCACCGCCTCGGGTGATAGTATGCGGCAATTCGCTAACTCGCACCACGCTAGCCCGAAAAAATGGGTCACCATGGATATTGAGTGTGATGCAGGTTGTGGCGTGGTCCCGTTTAAATACAAAGACCAAAACTTTGTTAACGCGCTGCAATGGGCAATTGGTTTAGAAACTTTTCTATTAGTCGATGATCCCTGGCGGATTTTCTTAACGACTGACCACCCCAATGGTGCACCGTTTACCAGCTATCCGCACTTAATCCGCTTACTGATGGATAAATCCTTCCGTAACGACATGCTGGCGACCTTACATCCTGAAGCGCAAAAAATGACCACCTTGGCATCGATTGAGCGTGAATATACCTTGCAAGAAATTGCGATTATGACGCGTGCAGGCGCCGCTAAATTGATAGGTTTGCAAGATCGTGGCGGCTTAAGCCCCGGAAATTGGGCGGATATTACCGTATATACCGATCAGGCCGATAGACAAAAAATGTTCGAAAAACCGGACTATGTGTTTAAAGACGGTGAATTAGTGGTCGTCGATGGTAAAGTCGTGCATACCAAATGGGGCACCACCCACATCGCCAAACCGGATTTTGATCCTAGCGTAGAAAAAGGGTTAAAAGAATATTTCGATAAATATCTGACTATGAAATTAGGTAACTTTAAAATCAGCGATGATGAAATTACCGAAGATGGCCGGGGAAGTTTGACGGTGCATCCTACCCATTAAGAGTGCATATCCTTAAAATGTTCGATGCAGTACAGTATGAAATTTACGCAATACTTCGAAGCGACTCGACGACGCCCTGATCGGGCCGATATTAGCTTAGAATAGATAGCACAAGTGATTGATTCTCCGATAGCAGAAATGATTCAACAAGATGGCCGAATTCGACGTTGGGCGGCAATCGCTGCAGCAAATGACAAATACTTGAGGGTGGTTCTACTTGAAGATGGTGAAACAGTCCATAATGCTTTTTTTGATAGGTCATTTACGCCATGAAAATTAAATACTTTCAAGATACAGACACTTTATATATTGAGTTTCGCCCAGCAACTGTCTTTGAAACCAAAGATTTAGATGAAAACACTCTGGTCGATATTGATGAACAGGGAAATATTTGTGGTATGACGCTTGAGCATGCGAAAGAGCGTGCCGATATTCCTGCATTTTCTTATGAACAAGTCGCGGCGTGAGATTGAATTTTCTATGAATACTGGTGCTACTTTTTAGTTATTATTAGCTCAATTAATTGTCTGTTCATGATTAAAGCGGTACTTATGCCTGCAGAAATTAACTGAACCTACCGCCAGTTTGGCGGAATAGAAAAATGAACCTATGGCAACTTTGGCCTCAGGGGACTCTTCTCCTGTCGCCATTTTTGAGGATGATGAACCTGCTTTTGATTCTATCCCTGCTAAAGCTTATGAAACTCTGCTTGATGGATTGAAAGATGTTGAATTAGCCGAAATTGTTACCTTGCGTAAAGTGCATGTTGAAATTGATGTAACTTGGGATGATCTGTGTGTAGGAATTTAAATTAAGGCATACGGCAAATTCTATTATAAAAACTGCAAAAAATTAAGTGGTATGAGTCGCCTTTATTGTGTTGAAAACGAATTTGATCCTTTTTTTATTTATCCAATCGAAAGTTTAGTTCGTAGTAATGGATCACTAATTTCCCCCCCTCAAATATTAGTGATATTTACTCCTTAGATGAGTTCAGATTTCGTGGCCAAGACGCAAAGTTAAATATTCTTCTCGATAACAATATTTTTACTCGTCTGATTGACGTGGCACAAGGCAAAGTAATTAACGGTAATGAAGGTAGCATAAAGGCTTATCGAGATTGTTGCGCTGCAATGTGTTTTTTTATAATTGCTAATTTTCAAATAGAACCTTGCATTGCCCTTTATGAGAGAGCATCCAAAAATGGACATGAAAAATCTTTGGATGATTTTAAATACTTTATGATTGCTAACCATATTCACCCGATGGTGTATGCAGAATTGGCATTAGGAACTATAAATAAAATTAGTTTGCAACAAATTGAATATGCAAGCAGCATTATGAATTTTGTAGTTCCTGAAGAAACTAATTTTTCTAAACAACTCAATGCTTGGAAATTAACTTACGTACATTTATTGAAAGCTAGAATTTTGCTGCAAGATGATTTATCTAG
>SXIZ01000192.1 GCA_005779525.1 Methylococcaceae bacterium | reverse complement strand
GGGAGTCTTGAGTTTGGCTTACTTTTGCTGAACCTCAAAGGCCGTATGTCTGGAAACATTTCGTTGTACCATAGCTTAACAAGCTCAAACTTCCATTTTGGATCAGTAATATCAAGTCAAAGTTAATTATTTCGGGAGTCTAAACATATGCAGGAAATTTTTATAGGAGCTAAAAACGGTACGCGCTGCATTATGGATGCGGCGATGGGCAATCGGCATGGCGTGATCTCGGGTGCGACGGGCAGTGGTAAGACGGTGACGTTGCAGGTCTTGGCCGAGGCCTATTCGAAACTTGGGGTACCAGTGTTTTTAGCGGATATTAAAGGCGATCTTTCAGGCTTGGCGGCGGCCAGCCAGCCCAGTGCTAAATTGAGTCAACGCATTGCTGATGTAGGCCTCACTGATTTTCAGGCACGGGCAAATCCCATTATCTTCTGGGATGTGTTTGGTCAATCTGGGCATCCAGTGCGTTCGACTATTTCAGATATGGGGCCATTGCTGTTAAGTAATTTATTGGAATTAAATGATACCCAAACGGGAGTCATGTACAGTTGTTTCAAGATTGCTGACGATAATGGCTTATTGTTATTAGATTTAAAAGATTTACGTGCGATGCTAACTTGGATCGGTAATGAAGCCAGTAGCTTGCAAGCTGAATATGGCAATATCGCCCCGGCAAGCATAGGCGCTATTCAGCGGCAGTTATTGGTATTGGAAGAGCAGGGGGCCGAGCATTTCTTTGGCGAGCCTGCCATTGCCTTAGATGATTTTTGTAAAACTGATTTGTCGGGCAATGGGGTGATTAATATTTTGGATGCGACGGTCTTAACTAATAAATCACCTCGCTTGTACGCCTCCTTCCTGCTTTGGTTGTTATCGGAGTTATTTGAAACGTTACCCGAAGTTGGCGATGCCGATCGACCCAAATTAGTGTTGTTTTTTGATGAAGCACATTTGTTGTTTGATCAAGCGCCTAAAGTATTGGTGGATAAAATCGAACAAATTGTGCGCCTAATTCGTTCTAAAGGTGTAGGAGTGTATTTTATCAGCCAAAGTCCTTTGGATATTCCAGAAAATATTTTAGGGCAGCTAGGGTTAAAAATTCAGCATGCCTTACGTGCATTCACGCCTAAGGATCAAAAAGTCGTGCAAGCCGTCGCGCAAACGTTCCGTAAAAACCCAAAAATAGCCGCAGAAACGGCGATTACTGAGCTGAAAATTGGTGAGGCCTTGGTCTCTGTGTTGCATGCCGATGGAAGTCCTACGCCCGTAGAACAAGTTTTTATTTGTCCCCCAGCAGCACAAATTGGGCCAATTTCGCGGGAACAACGGGCGGATTTGTTAGCACGTTCACCTTATGCCGGGCGGTATGATCAGCTCGTTGATCGCGAGTCGGCGTATGAATTATTAAAACAACGAGCAGCGCAACAGACGGCTGCAACTGCCAGTTCATCCACTCCGCAAAAATCAGCGGCGCGTTCTAGCGGGCAAAGCATTGCCGAAGCCTTTCTTAAAAGTGCTGCTCGCTCGATAGGTAGCAGCGTAGGCAGACAAATCGTGCGCGGCGTTTTAGGCTCACTTTTAAAATAATCGCTTAAGCGTAATTATTCAGATCCCACCCCAACGCTTCAATTTTCACGGGAGCTTGGCAGGTGGGTAAGTGAATACTTACACTCAAGCCAACTTGATCTACTGACCCGGGATTAAGAAATTATTTCAAGCTTGACAGGCCTTAACAGTTTGGCGTAAAGTAATAGCGAATCAAAACAAATAAATCAGTTCTGAATTTTACGTAATCCTTTTTTTCATTGGATAACTCAAGCAGCCGATGCTTTGCATCGGTTTTTTTTGGAGATTAGCATGTCGCAACAGTATATTTTTGATGCTTATGCAATCAAGCAGGATGCTACGCTAATGCACTTTGATGTTATTTTGGCCGAAAACCATGCTACACGTGCATTTCAGGTGGCAGAGCTTTGGCTGCAAACTCAAGTCACTGCCCCGCAAAAGCTTACGCTAAAAAGTTGCAATTTTTGCCACTCCTCCAAAGCCAATCCTAGATTTACTCAAGCAATTCAACAGCAGGGCTACGCCATCCTTCCGTTGGAAGGCTGTGCGCCTTGAGTTTGAACATAATTAACTATAATATCTGCCAAAATTTTTAATCTAAGGAATTTCAACTATGCTAATGACACTCAAAACCATAAATAAATCTTTAGTGACTACGGCGATTGCTCTGATTTTATCGTCGAGTGCATTAGCAGAACCTGAAATTAATGCGCATGAACTCTACAAAAATAATTGCGCTAGTTGTCATGGTGCTGATCATGGTGGCTATTTAGCACCTGCCTTGAATGCTGAAACCTTAAAAGGTCGCAGTCCTACAGCGCTTCGTTCGTTGATTATGACGGGAAGCTTTGACACCTTAATGCCTCCGTTTTATGGCAGATTAAATGACGATGAGATACGTGGTCTGGTCAAACATTTGCAAAGCACGCCTAAGCAACCCAATCCTGCGTGGACTATCGATGACATCAAAAAATCTATAAAAGTCTATGTCAAAGACGAAAGCACGCTGCCGAGCAAGCCTAAATTTGACATCGATAATATGGACAATATCATCGGGGTAGCGGCTCGCGGTAAATATGGTCGCGGCAGTGGTTCCAAAGCGGTGTTTATTAATAGTTTAACGCACAAAGTTGTGGGTGAAGTGCCTACGGAAACCGCTGCGCATATTATTGATTACAATCCTGCCAATCCACGTTGGGCCTATGTTAAAACCGATACTGCCGAAATTTATAAAGTGGATTTATATTCCATGCAGGCCGTGCGTAGCGTGAAAACGGGCTTGAATGGTCCAGGCTTAGGCGTATCGCGTGATGGTAAATATATTATGGCCGGGTCCTTTGTCCCGCATAATGCTGTGATTTTAAATGCGGATACCTTAGAACCCTTAAAAACCTTTGAATTAGAAGGCGTGGACCCGGATGGCAAAATGGTGTCATCTGATTCCGGTATGGTCATCGGCACCCCGTTTGATGATATTTTCGCGATTGCGTTAGAAAATGCCGGACAAGTGTGGGTTGTGGATTTGAAAGAAGGCTTTCCAGTTACCAAAATTGAAAAAGTCGGTCGCCATTTGCACGATGCCTTCTTATCGCACGGTGGGCAAAAGCTGATGATTGCCTCGTATGACGATAGCATTGTCGCGGCGATTGATCTTAAAGAGCGTAAAATTATCAAAAAACTGCAAGCAGGTTGCGTACCGCATGTGGGTGGTGGCTCGGCGGTAGTGGTCGATGGCCGCACCTTGGGTTTTGGTACTAACTTTGGCGATTGCGATAAAACCGTGGTCAGTGTTTGGGACTTGGATAAAATGGAAGTCGTCAAACAAATCCCCGTCGCGGGAGGAACTGAATCGCCTGCAGCGCATGCAAATGCACCTTATGTGGCCGTGGATATTATCTCGAAAGACCGCCGTGCACGCACCGTCCAGTTAATTGATAAAAAATCTTTAGAAGTCGTGAAAACCTTGGATGTCGGTGGGCATGCCTACTTCCCGGAATATAGTGCCGATGGTAAATTTCTGTACGTCAGTGCCGGCTATAGCGGGGATGAAGTGGTGGTGTATGACGCCAATAATTTACAAAAAGTTGCGTCTATAACTATGGAAAGTCCTGCCGGTATCTTCTCCCATGGTCGTGTACGCTACATGACCCGTGGCTTGTCACCTGATGAGATTAAAGGGGCGAAATAATGCGTAGTGCAAAATTAATCATGGGTTTAATCGCTACAGGAATGTTGGTCGCAACGGCTGAAGCTGGGGTGGTACCTTACGAACCGACTCAAGCGACTGGTGCTGGCCAAAAAAATGCCCGGGCCGAAGCCGTATGTTCGCAATGCCACGGTATTGTTAATCCTTCAGCCGATGCACCGTTTCCACCCTTAGCTGGTCGGGATGCGGCGTATCTAGAGTCGGCATTAAAACAATACCGCGATAAAACTCGGAAATCGGATTTGATGAATGCGATAGCGGGATCCTTGAGCGATCAGGATATTCGAGAAGTCATCGCGTATTACGCCAAATTAAAACCTTGAGTTGATGCGCCTAATGCTATTTTTATGTTGTATCGCCGGAGCAGTGCAAGCTGCTGAACCTTCAGCCGCGCGGCAATCAGAATTGCGTGCTTTACTTAAAAACGATTGCGGTGCGTGCCATGGCCTCACCCTTAAAGGGGGGATGGGGCCAGCGTTATTACCCGAAAGCTTGGCAGGTAAACCCGACGAGTTTTTAGTAGACACGATTCTGAATGGCCGTAAAGGCACGGCGATGCCCCCCTGGCAACCCTTTTTGAGTCGCGATGAGGCTGAGTGGTTGCTGGGGGAGTTGCGTCATTTGCAATAACCTTGACAGTGATATAATTTTAATCAGTAGATAATTCACGGTTAGGAACGTATGACAAATTTAGTCTTAGCAGATGTTGTTGCCAGCGTGACTGAGCTTAAAAAAAATCCAATGGCTACTGTGGCGGCAGGAGAAGGTTTTCCGGTAGCCATTCTTAACCGAAATGCGCCTGCTTTTTATTGCATCCCCGCTCAGGCGTATCAAGCCTTACTTGAGAAAATTGAGAATCTGGAATTAAATGTCTTAGCGGATGCGCGATTAGGCGATGGTCAAGCCCTCATCAAGGTCTCATTGGATGAGTTATGAACTGTATTTTCATCCAGACGCATTGAAAGAATGGACAAAGCTGGATGCTAGCGTGCGTCAACAATTTAAGAAAAAACTCAATGAACGCTTGCATCACCCTCACGTTAAAGCGGCAAAGTTAGCAGAACAAAAAAATCGATATAAAATCAAATTGCGACATATCGGCTATCGCTTGGTTTACGAGGTTAGAGATACCGAGTTAATTGTTTTGGTGGTCGCTGTTGGCAAGCGAGATCGTAATGCCGTATATCAGGCCGCAGAAAATAGATAGCTTAATTACCCCCCATGCAATTAATGAACTTCAATGTATAAATCTCTTATAGTTTTGGGACTGTTGTTTGCCATCACCGCCTATGCCGAACCCCGCGCCACAGGCGATCTTGGCCTAGTGATCGAACGCGAAAGCCATAGCGCGTTAATTATCAATACCACGCAACATAGGCAACTCGCCAAAATTGAAGATTTGGGTGATTTATCCCATGCTTCAGTGGTATTTTCCCGCGATCAACGTTATGCCTATGTTTTTGGGCGCGATGGTGGCTTAAGTAAAATCGACCTGTTAGAAGACGAACTCAGTGCTCGCATCGTGCAAGCGGGTAATAGCATTGGCGGAGCGATTTCGCAGGACGGTAAATTCATTGCCGTATCCAATTACACCCCCGGCGGAGTCAAAATATTTTCGGCCGACACCTTGGAAGCCATTGCCGATATTCCGGCGAGTTATGGGAATAATCAGCTATCCAAAGTCGTTGGTTTAGTCGATGCGCCAGGACAACGTTTTGTCTTTAGTTTGTTTGATGCGGGCGAAATATGGCAAGTGGATCTACATAATCCGCAACAACCCCAAATCACCAAATTTACCAATATCGGCAAACAACCCTATGATGCCTTAATCACCCCGGATGGCCGTTACTATATTGCCGGGTTGTTTGGCGAAGGCGGCATGGCGCTATTAGACTTGTGGCATCCAGAAGCTGGCGTTAAGCGCATCTTGCCGGATTACATCAAACCCGATGAAAAATTGCCCGTATATAAAATGCCACATTTAGAGGGCTGGACGGTAGCCGGGGATTATGTCTTTGCCCCTGCCATCGGTAAACACGAAGTATTGGTGATCGATAAGCGTAGTTGGCAATTAGTGAAAGCCATCCCGGTCCCAGGCCAGCCCGTATTTGTGATGGCTAGACCGGACGGACATCAAATCTGGGTGAATTTTGCTTTTCCTGATAATAGCTTAGTGCAATTAATTAATGCCGATAGCTTGCAATTAAGCAGTGTGTTGCATCCGGGTAAAGCCGTATTGCATATGGAATTTACTCCGCGTGGCGAACAGGTGTGGGTGGCGGTCAGGGATGATAATCAACTAGTAGTCTACGATACCGATAGTCTTAAAGAAATTACCCGTCTGCCAGCGGACAAACCCAACGGGATTTTCTTCAGTGCGCGTGCGCATAAAATCGGTTTATAGCATGCTGTCAGAGTTACACAAACAACTGCTTAACAATTTTCAGCAGAACTTTCCGCTCACCGAGCGCCCGTATTTGACCATTGCCGAACAATTAGGCGTGAGTGAAGCGAGCGTGTTACAAGCGTTTAATGAATTATCCGAGCAACACTATATCAGTCGCGTAGGTCCGGTGATTAAGCCTAATCATATAGGTTGTAGCACCTTAGTAGCGATGGCGATACCTGCTCAGCAATTAGCTGCGGTGGCGGCTGTGGTCAGTAGCTATCCCGAAGTGAATCATAATTACGAGCGTGAAAACGACTTCAACTTATGGTTTGTGGTGATCGCCGAGCATGCGCAGCATCTACAAAGCGTGATCGCCGAAATTGAGCAGCAGACTGGCTTTAGCTGTATGCAATTGCCGTTGATAGCAGATTATTTTATCAATTTAGGCTTTGCCCTGGAGTGGTAATGCTAGACAGTCTGGATACCCGTTTATTAGCACTTATACAGCAGGGTTTACCTGTCACCGCGCGACCGTATTTAAGCTTGGCGGAGCAACTGGAGTGTAGCGAGTCGGAAGTGTTACAGCGCCTAGCAAGACTGCAAGCCACAGGATTAATCAAACGCTTTGGTGTGATCGTCAAACACCGTCGCCTAGGTTACCAAGCAAATGCCATGGTGGTATGGAACATTCCAGACCCAGAAGTGCAAAAGCTAGGCCAAGCTATGAGTCAGTCAGCTTGCGTGAATTTATGCTACCAACGGCCACGCCACGGCGAACGCTGGCCCTATAATCTGTACTGCATGATTCATGGAAAATCGCGGGAAGTAGTCTTACAACAACTAGCGCAATTGATTGCCGATTGCCAGTTACAAGCTTATCCCTACGAAGTGTTATTTAGTCGCCAATGTTTTAAACAGCGCGGTGCTCTGTATCCGTTAAATACCCGTGTTAGTTCGCAGTTAATTCCGGCTTAGCGTTAATTGCTGGGTTGCACTTAATTTGGCTGTGATATTTTTAATCGTTCGCGTTTGATGTTTGCTAATTTTTACAGCATAACGCACTGATTGTGATCATGCGTCCAATCGAACAATAGGTGTACCCCAATGTCGGGTTACGGTGCGCAGGTAGTAAATACTACTATTGAGTTAGTGGCGTTTTGCGCACCCAACCCGACCTACCTTGTTGTTTCTATGGAACAATAAAACGATGTATTATATTGCAGCTATGAACTCAAAATTATAGGAGCGGTTATGGCTACCTCCGTTAGACTCTCTACCGAAACCGAACAAAGACTTGATTATCTAGCGGCACAAACAGGCCGCAGCAAAGAATTTTATCTTAGAGCCATTATAGAATCGGGCTTGGATGCTATGGAGGATTATTATCTGGCTGCCGACGTCTTAGAGCGCGTCAGAAAGGGCGAAGAACAAACCTACTCCTTAGATGAAGTGGAGCAAACACTGGGCCTGGACCGTTGAGTTAACCGAAACGCGTTAAAAAATCTATCGAAGCTAGATAAAGTAGATTCCCAACGCATTACAAAATTTCTCCGGCAACGCTTGGTAAGCCTTGATGATCCTCGATCACTAGGTAAGGCGTTAACTGGACCTCTGGGGTATTTATGGAGTTATCGGGTGGGAGACAATCGGCTAATATGAGATATTCAAGATAATGTGTTGCGTGTGTTGGTGGTTAAAATCGGTAATCGGCGCGAAGTCTATAAAAAATAACAGAGTAGGGCGGATTAAACGCGCAAACGCACAGAATTTTATACAAGCAAAATCTTGATGCGCGTTGTAATCCGCCGAATCAAATTGCATCACAGAAGCAGGATTTTGTCGTGTCTAAAGTATATTCATGATCCAGTTTAGGTCATATTGTGGACTAAGTCGTTCGAGCTAATCCGCTCAAAGCGACTGCAAAAGCAGCTGCTCAAAATCCTGCGCGGCTAAAGGTTTACTAAAATAGTATCCCTGTAACTCATCACAGCCTACACCTTGTAAGAAGGCTTTTTGGTAGGCGGTTTCTACGCCTTCTGCCACCACTTTTAGTCCTAAGCTATGCCCCAAAGCGATAATGGCTTTGAGGATGGCAATATTGGCGCTTTCGGTT
>SXIZ01000191.1 GCA_005779525.1 Methylococcaceae bacterium | reverse complement strand
CGCGCACGCCAGTACCGTCCGGCGTGTCATAGTCATTGCCCCACACATTCAAGAACTCGCGCCGACCAACCGCCACCTGCGAAACAAAGGGAAGCAGGTTGTTTGGGACGCCTTGCGGGTCTTCTCCAATCAAGCCACTGGCATGCGCACCGATAGGATTAAAATAGCGCAGCAATGCTATTTTCCAAGGATTCGCGGCGGCTTCGGGTGTGAGTTTATCGGCGGCGGAAAAATCGCGCAAAATATCCTCGATCATTAATTTCGAGCGCCCGTAAGGATTGGTAGCCGATAACGGAAAATCTTCAGTAATCGGGACGCTAGCAGGGTCGCCATACACCGTGGCTGAGGAACTGAATACCAGTTTTTTAACGCCCGCATTTGCCATGACTTCAGTGAGTACCAAGGTACCATAGACATTGTTTTGGTAATATTTTAATGGCAGGGCACAAGATTCTCCGACCGCTTTTAAACCTGCAAAATGGATCACTGCACTAATCGGGTGTTTGGCAAATACGCGGTTCAAAGCATGCACATCACAAATATCAATTTGATAAAAACTAATGCGTTTACCCGTGATGCTTTCAACCCGACGCAGTCCTTCAATTTTACTGTTAGATAAATTGTCGACGACCACGACCTGATAACCTGCTTGTAACAGTTCAACACAAGTGTGGCTACCGATATAACCTGCACCGCCAGTAACTAAAATCGTAGGAGTATTGTTAGACATAAATGCTCGAATGCAGTTGGAATTATTTTTTATGACGATTTAATTTGAGTTTTAAGACATGCACTCTGCGGCTGTCAGCGCGGATAACTTCAAAACGCAGATTTTCTACTTCAACATGTTCGCCTTTTTTGGGCATATGCTCCAATTCATGGACGATGAAGCCACCCAGGGTATCGGATTTGTCATCATCTAAATGGGTGTTAAAGTACTCATTAAATTCCGTAATCGGGGTCAGCGCCTGAATGATAAATTCGTTGTCATTGCGCTTTTGGATGTAGTTTTCTTCGTCGTTCGCATCATCATGCTCGTCTTCGATTTCACCTACGATTTGTTCTAAAACATCTTCAATGGTAATCAGTCCTGCAGCCGCACCGTATTCATCGACAACTATCACCATATGATTGCGATGCGTACGAAATTCTTTTAATAAGACATTGAGGCGTTTGCTTTCGGGGACGATAGACACTGGACGCATAATGTCGGCAACGGTCACCGCTTTATTGGCCGCTAGATGCGATAACAGGTCTTTGGCAAGTAAAATCCCGATGACTTTACTTCGGTCCTCAGCAATCACTGGAAACCTTGAATGGGCAGACTCTATGACTTGGGGTAACACGGTGGCTAAATCAGCGTCTTTGTCGACAACGACCATTTGCACCCTGGGTAACATGATATCCCGGGCACGCATTTCAGTGACTTTGAGCACGCCTTCAATCATGCTCAATGCATAAGAATCTAACACATGATTTTCTTGGGCATCGCGGAGAATGTCCAATAATTCGTTTAAGTCTTGGGGCTCGCCAGCTAATAATTGTCCTATGCGATTTAGCCAACTTTTATGATGCGATTGACTACTCGGAGGTTGGTCGTCGTTCATAGCTCTTCTTGTTCCTGATAGGGGTTGTTAATCTGTAATTGTTGTAAAAGGGTGATCTCTAAATTTTCCATCTCTTCAGCCTCGCTGTCATCGATATGATCATAGCCTAATAAATGTAAAACGCCATGGATTGTGATGTGTGCCCAGTGATCCAGCAGCGCTTTGCCTTGCTCGCTGGCTTCCCGCTCAACGACGGGAGCGCAGACGACCAGATCCCCGAGATGATTCATCTCTATGCCCTCGGGGGCTTCAAACGGAAAACTCAAGATATTGGTGGGCCCGGATTTCTGGCGGTAGGTTTGATTTAATTCGCTCATTTCTTCGATATCGACTATGCGCAACACGAGTTCAAATGGCGTATTAAATGAGGCTAAAGCAGTTTTTACCCACAGTTGTAGACTTGCAGCAGTAGGTAATTGCGAGGAATTGGATGCGCTTTGAATATCTAGAAAATGTTCGACCATAAGGGTTTAGTGTTTATGCAGCTTATCATACGCATCATAGGCCATGACGATGCGTTGCACTACCGGGTGGCGGACGACATCCACTGCCGTAAAAAAGGTAAAACTAATCCCTTCAACCCCTTGGAGTACATCTAAAACTTGCGTTAGACCTGACATTTTAGCTGAGGGCAAATCAATTTGAGTGACATCCCCCGTGACTACTGCTGTTGAGCCAAAACCAATACGCGTTAAAAACATCTTGATCTGTTCGGTGGTAGTATTTTGCGCTTCATCCAGAATGATAAAGGAATCGTTAAGCGTGCGTCCGCGCATAAAGGCCAGGGGGGCGACTTCAATCACGCTTTTTTCGATTAATTTTTCGACGCGTTCAAAGCCAAGCATTTCATACAGTGCGTCATATAAGGGGCGTAAATAGGGGTCAACTTTTTGCGCTAAGTCACCGGGTAAAAATCCCAGTTTTTCCCCAGCTTCGACTGCGGGCCGAACTAGAATAATACGTCTAACTTTTTCGGTTTGTAACGCTTCTACCGCACAGGCGACCGCGAGATAGGTTTTACCCGTTCCTGCGGGCCCGACACCAAAATTGATGTCATGGCGCATGATTTTTTTTAAGTAATTTTGCTGATTTGGGCCGCGTCCGCGAATTAAGGCATGTTTGGTTTTGATAAAAACTTCTTCATTGGCGGTGTTTTGTTCCAACTGTTTTACCAGCTCCATCAGTGAAGCATCTTGCATCGCCAAATGCACTTGCTCAGGCGTTAAAAATTCGCTTTCGGTCAGGTGAAATAATTGCTCGAGCAAAGCGCAGGCGGCAATGACCGTGGGTTCTGAGCCAGTGACGGAAAAACTGTGGCCACGACCCGCAATATCCACTTTTAAACGTTGCTCTATTTGGCGCAAATGCGAATTAAATTCACCTGTTAAATTTGCTAATCTTTTATTATCAGCAGGTTGCAGGGTAATTTCCTGCACGAAATTAGATGTAGTCAAAGTTACTTATTATGCAAAAGTAAAAAAAGGGCTGTAAAACGCATTAGTTGGGCATCTCCACCAAGCGTCCACGTAAAGAGTTAGGTTGTACATCATTGATCATCACGTTCACAAACTGACCAATTAAGCGTGGGTGTGCGGCAAAATTTACCACCCGATTATTTTCAGTACGACCTGTTAAGTGCAAAGGATTTTTACGCGACACACCTTCCACTAACACGCTTTGCACCGTTCCAAGCATTTGCCGAGAAAATTCCATGGTCATTTCCATATTGCGCTGTTTAAAACGTTGTAAGCGTTCGTTTTTAACGTCTAACGGTACGCCATCTTCCAATTCGGCTGCTGGAGTACCGGGCCGCGCGCTATAAACAAAGCTAAAAGATAAATCAAAACCCACCTCATCTAATAACGCCAGGGTATCCTCGAAGTCGGCTTCAGTTTCACCGGGAAAACCGATAATAAAATCCGAAGATAAACTGATACCTGGACGAACTGCTTTAATTTTATTAATGGTTTCCAAGTAGTGGGCGCGGGTATGGCCGCGTTTCATCAATGCTAAAATTCTATCACTGCCACTTTGCACGGGTAAATGTAAATGATTGACCAATTGTGGGATCTCGGCAAACGCTTCGACCAAGGCATCAGTAAATTCTAGCGGGTGCGAAGTTGTGAAACGAATCCGCTCAATACCCTCAATAGCAGCCACAAAATGCAGCAGCACCGCAAAATCAGCAATATCGCCATCGGGCATCTCGCCGCGATAGGCATTCACATTTTGCCCTAATAAATTAACTTCCCGTACCCCTTGCGTAGCCAGATGCGTGATTTCTGCGATCACATCTGCAACTGGACGGCTGATTTCTTCACCGCGGGTGTAGGGGACGACGCAAAAAGAGCAATATTTACTACAACCTTCCATCACCGAGACAAAGGCTTTTGGGCCTTCAGCTCGCGGTTCTGGTAAGGCATCAAATTTTTCAATTTCCGGGAAGGATATATCAACGACATGCTTGTGTTCTGCACGTGCTTGATTGAGTAATTCTGGTAAACGATGCAGTGTTTGGGGACCAAATACGATATCGACATAAGGCGCACGCGTTTGAATCGCAGCCCCTTCTTGGCTGGCAACGCAGCCGCCGACACCAATAATCACGTCCGGGCGTTTCTTTTTCAGTTTTCGCCAGCGACCTAGAGCAGAAAACACTTTCTCTTGCGCTTTTTCCCGAATAGAGCAGGTATTAAGCAGCAGGACATCCGCTTCTTCGGGTATTTCAGTCAGCTCCATGCCATGCGATGCCATAAGTACATCCCGCATTTTATCGGACTCGTACTCATTCATCTGGCAGCCGTTAGTTTGTATATAAAGTTTTTGCATCATCTTCAAGCGAAAGGGGTAAGGCGGTCATGCTTTAAATTAAAGTGGTAATGGATTGCAGTGCACATGCGCTCTGTGAGCCCGAATATTAACCAATGCCAGGGATCACTCTGCAACTCCAAAGTCTCGTTAGTTTTGCTAGTTAACACAAAGCCGCGCATTATACTCTGAAACCCAGCGGATTGAAGCATAACGTGCTTTATTATTCATTAAGCAAATTGGTTGATAAGCGCTTGTAATTGTGTTTTATCTAGACGTTGATTATCAACTTTTAGGTAAGCCACGCCCTCCTGATGATGCAAGGTCACGTCTTCAACCCCGTTAACCTGCAACATGGCATCGGCAAATTTATCGGCTTCCGTCGCAGATAAGGCATTTAAAGAAATTAATAAATTCGCAACATAGCGCGGTGGTTTCATGTGCATAGATACCCATAACCAACTGAGCGCCGCAAGCACGCAAAATGAGAATACCCCAGTGACCCCGGTTTTACCATATAACCAACCGCCAACGGCACCTCCCAAAAATGCACCAATAAACTGCGAGGTGGAATAAACGCCCATGGCGGTTCCTTTTAAATCAGCAGGTGCGGTTTTGGAAATTAAAGACGGTAGGGTGGCTTCTAGTAAATTAAAACCACAAAAGAAAATCCCCAGGGCGATGATAATGCCAGTTAAATTATCACTTAATATTATAAATCCGGTATTAGCAATGACCAAGGTGACAATGGCGCCCATAAACACGGCTTTCATTTGTCGTTTTTTTTCTGCCAAAATCACAAAGGGCACCATGATAATAATTGCCGTTACCATGACGCCTAGATATACCTTCCAATGTTCGGGGGCAGCTAAACCCGCGTTGCGCATTAAAATGGGGACCACCACAAATGTAGCGGTTAAAATCAAATGCAAAACCAAAATGCCGTAGTTGAGGCGCAGTAATTCTGGATCTTTTAAGGTGTCGGACATTTTTTCCGGCACGACTTCCGCATCACGATGTTTTTTAGATTTAGGTGGTTCAGGTACCACATACACAATCGCTAAAATCGCAAGCAAGGCTAAGACCGCTGTGACCCAAAAAATTCCTTGTACCCCAATCCAATTGGCGATTATCGGACCCGCAGTCACCGCAACGCCAAACGATAGCCCAATGCTGGCGCCAATAGTCGCCATAGCCTTGGTGCGGTGCACCTCCTGCGTTAAGTCTGCAGCTAAAGCCATAACCGCGGCTGCAATCGCGCCACTGCCTTGTAGAGCTCTGCCGATGAGCACGCCATAAATCGTAGTGGAGAGTGCCGCCACAACACTACCTGCAATAAATAGTAGTAAGCCAAATACTATGACTTTTTTACGCCCTAAGCGATCAGACCATAATCCAAAATGGATTTGCAGGAGCGCTTGCGTCAGACCGTAAATACTGACCGCCAAGCCGATTAAAAAGGGTGTCGAGCCTTCTAGTTTTTCAGCGAATAATGACAGTACGGGTAACATCATAAATAACCCCAACATTCTGAGCGCATAAACCAAGGCGAGCGCCAAAGTTGCTCTGCGCTCCAATGGCGTCATTGGACTGGTTATATCTTGTACAGGGTTCACTACGACTGCTCCTTCTGCAGATCTATACTATTAGAGTACACGGGGGTAACTAGAAATAAAATAAAACGTATTATAACGGTTAGCGTGTGCCTAGAGGCACATCTTTAAAAATAATCGTAACTATTCAGAGAAAATAATTAAATTAATATTTGACAAGGTTTTACAATGAAAGGTGAAGCACACTCTTCAGTGCAGTGCCCGTATAAAACCATAATGAAATTGATGCTTATTAGGTCGTACGATGCAACTACTGAAGCAAAAACCAGCTTTTAAAGCCGGGTTTATAATAGTTTTAATGAGATACAAACTAGAAATAGCAAGTTGACAGTCGATAACATAGACGTACAAGTGACGATAAAAATTGTTGAAAAGTTAGTAGCTTAAGAGCCAAATTTGTCGCCTGCGCTTCACTCTGCCTTGGAGGTGCTTTCGGAGATAGTTCAGGTGCTGGTTATTCTACTTTCTTTCAGCAGTCGCATACCATCCTTGACTGACCAGAATCCTGAGCGTAACCTTCAATCAAAACAGGGGGATTAAAAAGCGGTGTGGGCAAACAGGAGGTATCGGTAGCACTTTAATTAAGGATCGGTGATCCTGATAAAATCAAGCCACTTAAGGTAGATTGTTTGATGCTATCCCAAAGACATTATCGCGAAGTCGGTATTGAACGTCTCCAAGTAATTGACATTGGTATCAGCCTGATCGTGACCGAATCTCGAGCTCAAATTCTGGAAAATTTACAATGCCGACACTTTATTGTCCCTATTTGGGCGCATATTATCAAAATGTACAATAAGCGCTTGGCAATAAATTGACATGTATTAGTTACATTGTGAGCTCTAATCAAATAAGGAGTTTCGACAATGAATGCAGCTAAATTTTTTGTTAAGCGCTTATGGCAATATTGTAAAAATTTAGAAAAAAAGATCTATTTTTTAGTAATTTATAATTCATGCGTTAGCTAAAAAGTCGTCT
>SXIZ01000190.1 GCA_005779525.1 Methylococcaceae bacterium | reverse complement strand
GGGAGTACGGCTAATGGTATCCATGAACAGCCGTATGCTGAGCCATTAATCCGTCGAGCAGTTGAAAAATCTTTGGCGGCGACAGGTATTGCGGCTGAGGTGATTGCGCATCCACGTTTGCCGGGTGCGTTGCGCGTACGGTATAAATTACCCAAAGAATTGCCTTTGGTGAGTATGATTATTCCCACACGTAACGGATTTTCTTTATTAAAACGTTGTGTGGATAGTATTTTAGATCGAACCGATTATACGAACTTTGAAATTATTATTGTTGATAATGGCAGTGACGATTGGATTGCGCAACGCTACTTGGATTATCTGAAAAATGACGCACGCATCACGGTCCTGCATGACGATAGCCCGTTTAATTATGCCGCTCTTAATAATAAAGCGGCGGCTATAGCGAAGGGGGAGTTGCTGGCGTTACTCAATAACGATTTAGAAGTGATTAACAGTGATTGGTTGTCTGAAATGGTGAGTATTGCTGTGCACCCTGAAGTCGGTGCAGTAGGCGCTAAGCTCTACTACCCCAATGATCTTATTCAACATGCTGGTGTAATTGTAGGTTTAGGAGGAGTTGCCGGGCATTCACATAAACATTTTCCGCGTGATAATCCAGGATATTGTGGGCGCTTGTTATTGACACAAAATTTATCCGCGGTCACTGCAGCTTGTTTGGTGCTACGCAAATCGGTGTTTGAACGCGTTCAAGGTTTGGATGCCGAAAATCTTAAAGTTGCATTTAATGATGTGGATTTTTGCTTAAGAATTAAAGAAGCTGGCTTTTGGAATGTTTGGACCCCTTATGCGGAATTGTATCACTATGAATCTGCTACCCGTGGCTATGAAGATACCCCAGAAAAACAAGCCCGCTTTACCGCAGAGGTGGACTATATGAAGCAGCGTTGGGGAGCATCCTTATTGATTGACCCGGCCTATAATCCAAATTTAACCTTGGATAGAGAGGATTTTTCATTTTCGTTCCCACCAAGAGTGTAATGTGTTTTTATTGGGGTATCAGTTGTGAATGCACTTTAGGCTAAGGCTGATGCATGCGTGTTAAGCTGCATATTTCTGTGGTGGTGTTTCATCCAGACCTGCATTTACTTGAGCAAACCTTACAAACGCTTTGGCGTGCCGCCGAGCACGCTCAAGCTGTGGGTGCCTTGACTAATTGTGTATTAACCTTAGTCGATAATTCCGTCACCTCAGATTCCGTCCGGTTGTCTAGTTTGTTAGCAAAATGCTGGCCGGAGTTTGCAGAGTTAATCTCGAATACTGAAAATACTGGCTATGGGCGAGGACATAATCGGGTACTTGCACATAAGGCCGATTATTATTTAGTAATCAATCCCGATGTTCAGGTGGATGAGCACGCCTTAGCTGCCGCTGTTGCATGTATGCAAACTTATCCGCAAGTGGGCATGGTCACCCCCTTGTGTTTTGGTCCAGATGGACAGCAAGAATATCTGTGCAAAGCCTATCCCACGGTGTTTACGTTATTCTTGCGTGGTTTTGCGCCTAAGTATTTCAGTCGATTTTTTCAGCAATATCTGGCACGCTATGAGCTGCGTGACCGTATGCAAACTGCTCCCCATACTGATGTAATGATCGCGAGCGGCTGTTTTATGTTTCTACGCCATGCAGCGGTCAAAGATATTCAAGGCTTTAATCCCGCCTTTTTTCTATATTTTGAAGATTTTGATCTTTCCTTACGTTTGCGACAACATTGGCAAATACTATTTGCGCCCAGCGTTAAAATCGTGCATTTTGGAGGGCATAGCGCTAAAAAGGGCTGGCGACATATTCTTATGTTTGTGTCTTCCGCTTGGCAATTCTTTAATTTTCATGGTTGGCGTTGGTATTAGTCGTTGAGTAACTTACACGTATTAGTCACGGGTGCCAATGGCTTTGTCGGTCAGGCATTATGTGCAAAATTACAGGCCTGTGGCTGCCAAGTCACCGCAGCGGTGCGTCAGTCAGCACCTACAGCAGCGGTCTTTGGGGTCAATTATGTGCAAATTGCGAACATTGATGCGCACACTGATTGGCAGCAGGCATTGAGTGGCGTTGATGTCGTTGTGCATTTAGCTGCACGCGTGCATGTCATGCAGGAAACGGTTTCCGATCCATTAGGCGCTTTTCGCGAAGTCAATGTAGCTGGGACTCAAAACCTAGCACGGCAAGCAGCACAAGCTGGTGTTAAGCGATTTATATTTTTAAGTTCCATCAAAGTGTTGGGCGAGGGCGGGGCATTGTTAAATGCTGACTCGCCAGTCGAAGCGCAAGATGCTTATGCGGCGTCTAAATGGGAGGCTGAACAATGTTTGTGGGATATTGCGCGGCATACTGGCATGGAAGTAGTGATTATGCGTCCCCCTTTAATTTACGGACCTGGAGTCAAAGGTAATTTTTTACGTTTGCTCTCTTTGGTAAAATCCGGGCTGCCTTTGCCGTTGGCAAGCGTGCAGAATTTACGCACTTTATTAAGTCTAGAGAATTGTTGCAGCCTTATTTGGCGAGCGTTAGAGCATCCAGCTGCTGCTGGGCAGACCTTGCTGTTAGGGGATCTTGAAGCAATTTCTACGCCGCAACTTTTGCAAACTTTGGCGGATGCACTAGGCGTTAAATTACGACTTTGGCCATTTCCAGTGGTAGGCTTGAAGCTGATTGCGCAATTACTGGGGAAACGCGCAGAAGTCGATCGCTTATGTGATTCTTTGCAAATAAATGCGCAAAGGACCTATGCGCTGTTGGAGTGGCAACCGCCATTATCCGTGCGCGAAGCTATTAAACTCAGTGTGCAGGCTCAATAGGGGGGGTGCATGGTCAAAACTGACGCGCAATTATTAAGCAAACGCAGATTTTCTAGGCAGCTATGTAATTCTGTAGCGCTAGCCAAAAATACAGCAAATACAACCTAACCTGGATCTAGGTAGACGCAATCGATGTCGCTTTTTGTCATAACCCTTTTTCAATGTGGCTTCACTGTAATCCTGGTTGGGCTGATTAGACGCTATGCTCAGCAACATTTATTGGATGCCCCCAATGCACGGAGTTCGCATAGTATTCCGACGCCTCGCGGGGGAGGGCTGGGGAGTGTGCTGGCCTATGTGTTACTTGGAGGATATTATTTTTTTACCCAGCAGATAAATTTACAGTACTTCGCTAGTCTAATCATTGGGTTGGCGATTGCGGGTGTGGGATTTATGGATGATCATCGGCATGTGCCAGCACGCTGGAGGATGCTGGTGCAGTTAGCTGCCAGTTCCGCAGCGGTTTATTGCCTACCTGCGCCGGAGTTTATTTTCACAGCGTGGTTGGGGTATGGTGTTGCGGTGCTCTTTATCACGTGGTGTATTAATTTATTTAATTTCATGGATGGTATTGACGGCATTGCAGGGGTTGAGGCCGTTTTTGTTGCCAGTATATTGGGATATTTACTGTGGCACACTAATACCCCGCTCGCGTTATTATCTATAAGTTTAGCGAGTGTTAGTATAGGATTTTTAGTGTGGAATTGGCCGCCCGCTAAAATTTTTATGGGCGATGTTGGCAGTGGTTATCTCGGTTTTATCTTGGGGGTGTTGATTCTACTAGCCGCCCAGACTGATTTGGCAATAGGTTGTGCAGGCTTGATTGCATTTGCTGTGTTTGTGGTGGATGCAACCCTGACTTTAGTGCAACGTATCGTCAGTGGGCAAAAATTTTATCAAGCGCATTGTTCTCATGCCTATCAACACGCGGCTAAACGTTATGGTCATCTCAAAGTGATTGCGGTAGTCTGTGGCATAAATATTTTATTTTTATTTCCGTTGGCAATGCTGGCAAGTTATTATCCTAAGTTTGCTTGGGTGTACTTGCTGATTGCATATTTGCCACTCATCGGGTTAGCATACGGATTTCGAGCAGGACGAATGCACGGATAATAGCTCGATAGGAAGGTGTGTATCAGTTGAATCCTGGGATTTGATCAAGCACAAATGCAATATCGCAATTTGAGTAAGCTTAATGTTTCAGGGCTTTGAGTGTTTTACTGTGGGCTGCAGATCGTACTTCTCTACCCAGAGTTTGAAATGAGGCGTTTATAGAGTAAGTCATTATTGCGCGAAGGTAGTCACCATGCTGAATGCGTTTGCTTTTTCCAGTACGGTGCCAAAAAAATAAATGCCTGGAATAGATACGGGTATTCTATGTGGTTTAGGTTAAGCAATTGGTGTAGGTCTAACCAATTTTTTAAGTTTTTTGGGTTCGTAATCTGGGTTCTAGGTTGCGACATCGCTCGGATGCTGCTTTAGCAGGTCCTAAGGTTTAGTTTTACATGAAAATCAAATTTCGTTCGCGTACGACTATTTTTATTCATGACTTAATCATGGTCTTATTGGCTTGGTGGGCCGCGTATTGGTTGAGATTTAACTTTGCTATACCAGATGATTTTGTTGTCAGTGCCTGGCAGTTGCAATTTTTTGTCGCAGCGTCGCAGTCAACCATCTTTTGGTTGCTGGGTTTGTATCGGGGTATTTGGCGCTTTTCTTCTTTACCTGATTTATTTCGTATTTTAAAAGCCGTTTTGGTCGGGGTCGTATTTATCGGCTTGAGTTTATTCTTCTATGATCGTCTTGCTGGAGTGCCAGGGGCGGTTTTAGTGCTATACGTATTTTTATCGTTGGTGTTTGTCAGTGTGCCGCGCTTTTGTTATCGCTTTTGGAAAGAAAGTGTTTTAAAAGAATCTGACGGGCAGCGCGCCTTGATAGTGGGGGCGGGCGTTGCAGGTGAGATGTTGGTCAGAGATCTGCAAGGCGATCATACGTCTAAATTTATCCCCATTGCTTTTGTTGATGATAATTTGACTAAGCGTCGCTGTGAAATTCGTGGTGTGCGTGTCTTGGGGCAAGTCGCTGATATTGCACGTTTGGTTGATGAGTTAAATATAGCGGTCGTGCTGATTGCTATTCCCTCAGCCACTGATGCGCAAATGCGGGTCATTGTTAACCATTGTGAACGTTGCCATATACCGTTTTTGACCCTGCCATCACTCAAGGAAATGTTGAGTTGTCAGGTTTCTGGAGGGACGTTACGTGATGTTTCGATTAAAGATATTTTAGGGCGGGAGCCAATCCGTTTAAATTGGACGGCGATTTCTGAAAGTCTGAAAGATAAATGTATTTTAGTGACGGGCGGAGGTGGCTCCATCGGTTCGGAATTGTGTAAACAAGTGGCGCGGATTAATCCCCGGTTGTTAATTATTTATGATCAATCCGAGTTCAATTTATTCCGTTTGGATACCGAGCTCAAAAGTGTTTTTCCGCTGCTTAATTATGAGGCAGTTCTTGGGGATGTGACCGATAAGGCCGCGGTTGAGCGCTGTTTTCAGCGCTACCGCCCGGATGTGGTGTTTCATGCGGCTGCCTATAAGCACGTGCCATTATTGGAAAAACAGATTCAGCAAGCGGTGGCTAATAATATTTTGGGTACCCGCATTGTTGCTGAAGCTGCGATAGCTGCAGAAGTTGATCGCTTTGTGCTAATTTCAACTGATAAAGCGGTGAATCCTGAAAATGTGATGGGGGCCACTAAGCGTGCCGCAGAAATGTTGTGTCAACATTTGAATAATTGTCATAGCACACGTTTTATGACGGTGCGTTTTGGAAATGTGCTAGATTCAGCAGGCAGTGTGGTGCCTGTTTTTAGAGATCAAATTAAAGCGGGTGGGCCTGTTACCGTTACGCATCGTGAAGTCAGTCGTTATTTTATGACCATCCCTGAGGCGTGTCAGTTGATCATGAAAGCGGAGACTATTGGTAAAGGCGGGGAGATCTTTGTTTTAGATATGGGGGAACCGGTCAAAATTGCTTATCTGGCCGAGCAGATGATTTTATTAAGTGGTAAGCAGCCCAATGTGGATATTGCCATAGAGTATATCGGCTTACGTCCAGGTGAAAAAATGCATGAAGAGTTGTTTTATAAGAATGAAGCCTTGATGGGGACGGGCTATGAAAAACTGTTACTCGCTAAAGCGCCTGAATATGACAGCGAAGTCTTTTGGGCGGCATTAAATCAATTATTGGCTGTGTGTGCTGAAAGTGGTGAGGCTATAGCATTGGAGCGTAATTTATGTCAGGTAGTCCCTGAATTAAAACGGACGCTGTGTAATCACTAAAAAAATGCCCCGACAGATTGCTCTGGCGAGGCGATACAGAATTATATGAGGAGATTCTGTCTAGAGTTAACTTAGGGAGGTATGAAAAAAGTTTAAGCGTTAGCGGTTTAAGCGGACATGTGGTGTCATGTTGCTATAAATTGCCGCTGCAGCGAATAACAGGGTCGAAAAGATAAATTGTGCGGATAGAAAACACCAGATCCCGATTATAAAAATCAAACCAAGCACAATATCTTTGTTATAACTTTGCATTAATATTTCCGTCAAATCGTTTGCGTTGGAGATAACTATACAGAGTATTTTCTCGTAAACAATATGCGCAATATTAAATTCATTGTTTACCATATAGAAATAAATATAATGTCAAGAAAAATTGCGATAAAAATCACAAATATTTTTCTGGGTATAATGTGTTCAGTTTAGGTTTATGTTTTATAACTGTTCTATTGAGCTCTGTTTGATGTGTCTTGATTTTTGGCGTGCTGTTTAAGGTATAGCTTAGGGTTGAATGTCGTATTAATGCTCGCCATAGGCGACATTGTTTTTAATTTGACAATTATGGGTAGGTAAGGCCAGAGATTATGGATAAATTAACCAGTATGAGCGTATTCGTGCGGGTCGCGAAAGCCGGAAGTTTTGCTGGTGGTGCGGGAGATTTGGGAATCTCAAGAGCAATGGCAACCAAGCATATCATGCAGCTAGAAAGTAGTTTAGGGACTCGCTTATTTAATAGAACAACGCGTAGTTTAAGTTTGACCGAAGTGGGCGCATCCTATTTAGAGCGCTGTCAACAAGTGTTGATGGAAATTGAGGAAATGGAATCTGCCGTTACACATATGCAGACCAGTGCGCGTGGCGTATTAAAGATCAGCGCTCCGCCAGTAATCGGCGCTACGCATATTTCAGCCGCTATTGCTGAGTTTTTGCGTATACATACCGATGTCAGTGTTGACTTGGTCTTGCAAAGCCATATTGTCGATGTGATTGAGGATGGTATTGATCTTGCCATACACCTTGGAAATCTGTTTGATACCAGTATGGTGGCACGTAAAATTGCCTCCTCGCCGATGGTGGTGTGTGCTTCACCGAATTATTTACTGCAACATGGTATTCCACAAACTCCTGAGGCATTGGTAGAGCATAGTTGCTTAATTAATTGGGCAATTGAGCCCAGAGATCACTGGCAGTTTAATAGCGAAGATGGCAGTCATTTAATTAAGGTCAATGGTCGGATGCAGTCTAATGTCGCGGATGCTATTCGAGTTGCGGCGATTAATGATATGGGCTTGGTCATGCTGCCTAAATATATTGTAGGTTTAGATATTCAAAAAAACCGATTACAAGTGGTGCTGCAAAATTACACGCGCTTACCTTTGGACGTACATGCGGTGTATCCACACCGAAAATACTTATCAGCTAAAGTACGTATCTTTCTAGAATTTTTGCAGGGGTGGTTGCCATCTCAGGTCGGCATGTCCGGGCGCTGATGCTTTCAGGAAGCGAGATGCAAGCTAAATGGAATGCGCATTATGTAGCATTAGATTTGACGGAGATTACGCGTCAAAGTCAACGCCCTGCTCAGGTTTTAGTTGAAAATGACTTTCTGCTACCTGCGGCGGGTAACGCCTTGGACCTGGCGTGTGGCTTAGGAGCGAGCGCTTTGTTTTTAGCCAAGTGTGGTTTGACGGTGAGCGCTTGGGATATTTCTAACTTTGCCATTAGCAGTTTGCAGGCTCGTGCTGCAGAGCAAGGCTTAGCTATTAATGCTAGAGTGAGTGATATTGATGCCAAAAGTTTTACAGGATTGCATTTTGATGTGATTGTGGTGCAGCATTATTTAGATAGAAAGCTTATTCCGGCTTTAGTTAGTGCCTTAAATCCGGGAGGTTTAGTGTTTTACCAAACATTTACTCAAGCAAAAACTCGTAACCAGGGTCCGAAAAATCCAGACTATTTATTAGCACCCGGGGAGTTATTAACGTTATTTTCGTCATTACAGCTGTGTTTTTATCGAGAATATGCGCGGCTTGGAGATTTAAATAGGGGGTTACGCAATGAGGCACAGTTTATAGGGAGTAAGTCTATCTAGTCTGATCTGTGCAACTAAATTTTAATAAGCTGCGGACTTGATTTGGCTTATCGTGCTATGATGGCGGCTTTTATGTTTTAAAATTTTCTAAAGTTATTAGCCTCTAGCTAGCAACAAGAAACTTGTTAACGCATGATCTATGCACGCTAAAGTGTATTACATCAAAACCAGTTGTTAAATTATCGTTAAGTAAATCCAGTGATACAGAAATTAAGAAATATCGCAATTATTGCACACGTTGACCACGGCAAAACCACGTTGGTTGATAAATTACTTCAGCAGTCCGGCACTTTTGCGGAGCATGAAAAAATCACCGAGCGGGTCATGGATTCCAATGCTATCGAAAAAGAGCGCGGAATTACCATTTTGGCCAAAAATACCGCCTTAGATTGGAATGGATATCATATCAATATCGTAGATACCCCAGGACATGCTGACTTTGGTGGTGAAGTTGAGCGCGTGTTGTCCATGGTCGACTCGGTATTATTATTGGTCGATGCGGTTGATGGGCCGATGCCGCAAACGCGTTTTGTGACCCAAAAAGCCTTTGCCTTAGGTTTAAAGCCAATTGTGGTCATTAACAAAATTGATCGTCCCGGTGCACGTCCTGATTGGGTGGTTGATCAGACCTTTGATCTGTTTGATCGCCTTGGTGCTACCGATGAACAGCTGGATTTTCCAATAGTATACACCTCGGCTATTAATGGCTATGCAGGCTTGGAAAGCGATGTCACTTCAGGTGATATGGGGCCGTTATTTCAAACGATTGTCGACAAAGTGAATCCTCCTGCGGTGGATTTGGAAGGACCGTTCCAAATGCAAGTTTCCAGCTTGGATTTTAATACTTATACGGGCGTTATCGGTATTGGTCGAATTCAGCGTGGTGCGGTGAAATCCAATACCCCTCTCGTGATAGTCAAAGCTGATGGCACGGTACGTACAGGGTTACGTATGCTCAAAGTATTTGGTTTTCATGGTTTGGAACGTGTTGAGGTACCACAGGCGCAAGCGGGAGATATTATTGCGTTTGTCGGGATAGATAAACTGGATATTTCCGATACCTTGTGTCATCCCGATGCGCAAGAGGCGTTACCGCCGTTATCAGTAGACGAACCTACCGTGAGTATGACGTTTCAAGTCAACAACTCGCCTTTTGCAGGTCGTGAAGGCAAGTTTGTAACGTCTAGACAAATTCGTGAGCGTTTAGAGAAAGAATTGCAGCACAACGTCGCGTTACGCGTTGAAGATACTGGGGATCCAGATAAATTTAAAGTTTCTGGTCGTGGCGAGTTGCATTTATCGGTGTTGATCGAAAATATGCGACGCGAAGGTTTTGAGCTCGGTGTTTCTCGACCTGAAGTGATCATCAAAGAAATTGATGGCGTGAAGTCTGAGCCCTTTGAAATGGTGACTATTGAAGTTGAAGAAGAGCATCAAGGGTCTATCATGGAAAAAATGGGGGAGCGTAAAGGCGACCTGCAAAACATGGTACCCGATGGTAAAGGCCGAGTACGTTTGGAATATGTCATGCCGTCGCGAGGCTTAATTGGCTTTCAAACCGAATTTATGACCGCTACGTCAGGTTCAGGTCTTTTGTATCATGTATTTGATCATTACGGTCCGATGAAGTCAGGTGGTGTAGGAACACGTACCCGCGGGGTAATGATTTCTATGGTGGCTGGCAAAGCGGTTGCCTTTGGATTGTTTGGTCTGCAAGAGCGCGGTGACTTATTCCTGACACATGGTGATGAAGTCTATGAAGGCATGTTGGTCGGAATTCATTCACGCTCTAATGATTTGGTGGTCAATCCTACTAAAGCTAAACAGTTAACCAATATGCGTGCTTCAGGCTCCGATGAAGCTTTGACTTTAAGTCCAATTCAAAAAATGACTTTAGAGCAAGCTTTAGAGTTTATTGATGAAGATGAGTTGGTGGAAGTTACGCCAGTCACTATTCGCTTACGCAAAAAATTCTTGACCGAAAATGATCGTAAGCGTGAATCGCGCGCTAGTGGTGCCGCATAAGGCATTAGCGCTAGTCAGCTTGCAGCAACGGGTGTCTTTGGGCGCCCGTTTTGCTATCTGTCTGCTAGCATGGTTAACATTTTTCTAGTGCAGCTAAACGATTGTGCAGGTGTCGAATGCTACCTAAAATTGGCGCTACGGGTATTTATGCTTATTCTTGGAAAATAACAAATATAGACTATGCTTAGCGAGTTACTGAATTTATGCTTATGAAGTGCGCATGAATAAACTATCATTCTGATAATTTATAAATCCATAGTAAAATAAAACTCTCACATTATTAATCTTTATATGTCAGTTATGGCACAACGTAAGGCCGAGGTTCAGCGTGATACGCTCGAGACTCAAATTAGCATCAGCATTAATCTAGATGGCGTAGGCCAAGCAGAATTAAGCACGGGTGTTCCGTTTCTGGATCATATGTTAGACCAAATTGCTCGTCATGGTTTATTTGATCTCACTATTCAAGCACATGGCGACCACCACATTGATGATCATCACACCGTTGAAGATGTAGGTATCACGTTAGGCCAAGCTTTTGCAAAAGCACTGACTGACAAAAAAGGGATCACGCGTTACGGTCATGCTTACATTCCCCTCGATGAAGCATTGTCACGAGTAGTGATTGATTTCTCCGGCAGACCGGGATTGTATTACAATGTCGAATACCCTCGCGCCTTGATTGGTAACTTCGATGTAGATTTATTGCGTGAATTTTTCCAAGGCTTTGTGAATCATGCCGGGGTCAGTTTGCATATCGATAATTTGAAGGGTCTGAATGCGCACCACATTGCTGAAACAATTTTTAAAGCTATGGGACGTGCATTACGTATGGCAGTCGCAGTCGATTCCAGAATGGCAGGTATTATGCCTTCCACCAAAGGTAGTCTCTAACCTAAATTGTAAAGCTAAGGTCTGATATTCGAATGCAACGTTACTCAACACCTTAACTTTTTTCTAAAACTGAATCTAAATTTTATGTCTTCTGTTGCTATTGTTGATTATGGAATGGGTAACTTGCATTCCATTGCTAAGGCTTTGCAGTTCGCTGATGATCGCACCCGGGTCATGGTCACTGCCGATGCAAACACTATACTGGCGGCAGATCGGGTTGTTTTTCCGGGTGTTGGTGCTATGCGTGATTGTATGCAAGCCTTACGAACTTTAGGTTTAGATGAGGTATTACATACTGTTGCCCGCACAAAACCCTTGCTTGGAATTTGTTTGGGCATGCAGGCACTGTTAACTGAAAGTGCTGAAAATGATCAGGTGTCTTGCTTAAATATCGTCAAGGGGCAAGTGGTGCGTTTTGCCGCTGATTTGCAAGATCAACACGGTCAAGCCTTAAAAATACCCCATATGGGCTGGAATCAGGTGCATTATGAGAGTCATCCTTTATGGCACAATATCCAGCAAGATAGCCGTTTTTATTTTGTGCATAGTTACTATGTCCAGCCGCAAGCTGCCGGAGTGACCATTGCCACAACCCAATATCCAGAGGCATTTACTTGTGCATTGGCACAGGAAAATGTATTTGCGGTGCAGTTTCATCCCGAGAAAAGTCAGGTCGTTGGTTTGCAGTTATTGCAAAACTTTTTGCATTGGGATGGTTTAGTTTAATTACACACCCATGAATTATTTCATGTCTTAAATATTGAGATTTTTTGTTATGTTGTTAATACCTGCAATTGATTTAAAGGAAGGAAAATGTGTGCGTTTACGTCAAGGACGCATGGAAGACGATACGGTTTTTTCCGAAGACCCGGTGGCGGTTGCAGGGAGATGGGTGGCTGCGGGGGCTAAGCGAATACATTTGGTGGACTTGGATGGCGCGTTTGCAGGTAAGCCCAAAAATGCAGGGGTAATCAATGAAATTGTAGCGGCCTATCCTGAAGTTGCAGTGCAAATCGGGGGCGGTATTCGCGATGAAGATACGGTACAAGCCTATTTGGATGCAGGTGTTGAGTATGTCATTATTGGCTCTAAAGCGGTAACCGCGCCACATTTCGTGCGTGACATGGCTTTAGAATTTCCAAGACATATTATTGTGGGTCTGGATGCTAAGGATGGCAAAGTGGCGATTGATGGTTGGTCAAAATTATCGCGTCATGATGTAATCGATTTAGCCAGACATTTTGAAGAAGATGGCGTTGAAGCGATTATCTATACCGATATCTCACGAGATGGCATGATGGGGGGCGTGAATGTTGAAGCCACGGCTAATCTAGCAAGAGCCATTCGCATTCCCGTGATTGCCTCCGGCGGCATTACTGATATTAATGATATTAAGGCCTTGTGTGCAGTGGAAGATGACGGGGTGATGGGGGCAATTACTGGAAGAGCCATCTATGAAGGGACTCTAGATTTTGCTGAAGCCTTGAAATTAGCGGGTTCTTGAGTCATCATGGGACTTGCAAAGCGAATAATTCCTTGTTTGGATGTCGATAATGGACGCGTGGTTAAAGGCGTCAAATTTGTCGATATTCGAGATGCGGGGGATCCAGTTGAAATTGCTCGGCGCTATGACCGTGAAGGTGCGGATGAGCTGACTTTTCTAGATATTACTGCGACCCATGACAATCGCGAAACGATAGTGCATGTGGTCGAAAAAGTAGCCAGTGAAGTCTTTATTCCATTAACGGTTGGTGGCGGTATACGCACTTTGGACGATATTCGGCGTATGCTCAATGCCGGGGCGGATAAAGTTGGAATTAATAGTGCCGCAGTGTTTAACCCGGATTTTGTGCGCGAAGCCGCAGAGCGCTTTGGCTCGCAATGTATTGTGGTGGCGATTGATGCAAAAAAAGTCGCAGAGCAACGTTGGGAAATTTTTACCCACGGCGGGCGCAAACCGACGGGCATTGATGCCATTGAATGGGCACAAAGAATGGTGAATTATGGGGCGGGTGAAATCTTACTGACCAGTATGGATAGAGATGGTACCCGTGAAGGTTTTGATCTACCGTTGACCCGGGCAATCAGTGAAGCCGTCAGTGTCCCTGTCATTGCTTCCGGCGGGGTGGGCAATTTAGAGCATTTGGCGCAAGGTGTCTTGCAGGGTAAGGCCGACGCGGTTTTAGCCGCCAGTATTTTTCATTTTGCCGAATATACCATTTTAGAAGCCAAACAAGCGATGGCTGCTCATGGAATTGAGGTCAGGTTGGCATGAGTGCTTTAGATGAAATTGCTTGGACTGAAGAGGGCTTAGTGCCTGTTATCGCCCAAGCTGCTCTGGATGGTAAAGTTTTGATGTTTGCTTGGATGAATCGCGAATCTTTGAGTTTGACCCTGACTGAAGGCTATGCGGTGTATTGGTCTCGCTCACGGCAGCGCTTGTGGCGTAAAGGTGAAGAGTCTGGGCATCGCCAAAAAGTTTTAGGTCTCTTTCTAGACTGTGATGCGGATGTTATTGTGCTGCAAATTGAACAAGAAGGCGGCATAGCCTGTCATACGGGAAGACAAAGTTGTTTTTATCGGCAATGGGTAGATGGGGCATGGCAAGTGGTCGAACCCGTGCTTAAATCCCCTGCTGAAATTTATGCTAAAACCTGAGCAGGATTAATAATGAGTGACGTATTGCAACAATTAGCCGAGGTTTTGGAACAACGCAAACAGCAATCGGCCGATACTTCTTATGTCGCCAGTTTGTATGCTAAAGGTCTCAACACGATTTTGAAAAAGATTGGTGAAGAAGCCACTGAAACAGTGATCGCGGCAAAAGATGGCGATGCGCAGCAGATTGTGTATGAAATGGCCGATTTATGGTTTCATTGCATGGTGTTATTAGCACAGCAGGGTTTAGGTCCTGATGCGGTGCTGCAAGAGTTACAACGGCGCTTTAACTTATCTGGATTGCAAGAAAAAGCGCAACGCGTCAATAAGTAAGGGGAAGTTTATGGGTTTAAGTGTACCGCATTTATTAATGGTGCTATTGATAGTCATCGTAGTGTTTGGAACCAAACGTTTGCGTAATGTGGGTGGTGATTTAGGCGAAGCGATTAAAAATTTTCGTTCAGCTATGAAAGAGGGCGAAGACGATAATAAATCCATTACCATCGATAGCGTCGCGACTAAAGAAGATAGTCAGGTTAAACAAAACGATAAGGTCTAAATCCTTATGTCGAGGTAGTTTGCATGTTTGACGTGGGCTTTTCAGAGTTATGTATGGTTGGCTTGGTCAGTCTTTTGGTCATCGGGCCGGAAAAATTGCCGCAAGTGGCGAGAATCGTAGGTTTCTGGCTAGGAAAAACCCAAAATATGGTCGCCAAAGTCAAGGCTGAAATCCGTGAAGAATTGCACGCCGAAGATATGCGGCAATTAATGCAGGAGCAAGCAAAGTTATATCAAAATTTTGAAACCCAGGTGCAAGACTTACACACAGAAGTGGTACAAGACCTCAATACCCTTCAGTCCGAATTACCCCCCACTTCGACTGAACAGCCAACACCTGCTGCCTTAGTGAAGGTGAGTAGCAACAACTCTGCCGACGAAAATTGATATGGCACAAAATCCCCACCTAGGTTCGGAAGCCGAACAGCCCTTTATTGCGCATCTAATCGAATTACGCTCTCGCTTAGTTAAAACTGTACTAATTGTACTGTGCGTGTTTTTTGGCTTGGCCGTGTATGCCAACGAGTTATATGCATATTTGGCGGGGCCGCTGTTACAACACATGCCTAAAAATAGCACGATGGTGGCCATAGACGTGGCGTCGCCATTTTTAACGCCATTTAAATTAGCCTTGGTGACTGCGATCTTTTTGTCGATCCCGGTGATTTTGTATCAATTTTGGGCGTTTGTGGCTCCTGGGTTATACAAACACGAGCGTCGTTTGATTTTGCCATTGTTATTTGCCAGTATTGTTTTGTTTTATGGTGGTGTCGCCTTTGCTTACTTTTTGGTTTTTCCGTTAGTCTTTGGCTTTTTAACCGCGGCAGCCCCTCAGGGCGTGGCCGTGATGACCGATATCAGTAAATATCTGGATTTCGTGCTCACCTTGTTTTTTGCTTTCGGCGCAGCATTTCAAGTCCCCGTAGTGACTATTGTGATGGTTTGGACCGGAATCATTACCCCGGATAGTTTGGCCGAAAAACGGGGTTATATTGTGGTGGCCGCGTTTGTGATTGCGATGTTCTTGACCCCGCCCGATGCGATTTCACAAACTATGCTAGCCGTGCCAATGTGGTTGTTGTTTGAAATTGGTTTATTTTTTTCCAGATTTTGGATACGCAACGAGGACAATACCGAGCAAGCGTTGACCGTTCAAGCCAAGAAAAGCGAATAAGATTACGTTTACCTGAAATTCCGGCATATGCTTAGCGCTGCTATCGAAATTTTGGGTGCTTGAAGTCAGATAATCCAGAAGTCTAATAAATGGATGCTTATGGTTTTGGCAAGCTATATGTTGATATCCTTAACTTAGATTGACGCTCCGCTTTACCCCCACTATACTGATGGCAACTGAGAAGTCGTTTTAACTTCTCCTGTGCTCACCTAACGAAAATACGCCTCTTGACTTCTACACACGCTTTTAACTCCCCCCCCTCCGATGCGCAGCCGTTTTTAGGCTTGGCCCCATTTCTACGCATGAGTGTGGCGGGCACAGATTTAGTGCCTATCGGAAAATCCATGCTTGCTCAAGCAGAAGCTGCAACGGAAGATGCTAATTTGCTGATGAATTTGGCGACTGTTATGTTCTGTATCGGTCAACGAGAAATTGGCTTAGCATTACAAGAACAGGCCTTAGCAATGCAGCGGGTGTTTCATTTACGTGCTGCCCAGCAGCCAGCAAAGCTGCGCTTATTGATGTTGGTAGTACCCGGGGATTTAGCGACCAATATTCCGTTGGATTGCCTGTTAGAAAATATGGATATTGATATCGATTTTTATTATGTGACGGCGGGCGAGCAACCTCTGAGTGTAGAGGTGCCGGAGCATGATGTACTCATTGTCGCGATTAGTGAGTTTGATGGAACGCATGCGACTTTGGAGGCGTTAGTTGCCGTCTTGGCGGCATGGCCAAAACCGGTGATCAATCGGCCACAGTATATTCCCAACACCCGCCGCAATACGGCGAGTCAACGTTTACAAAATATTCCAGGTTTGTATATCCCGACCACCTTGCAGGCGAGTCGTAGTGAATTATTAGCGATCGCTAGGGAAGAGCTAAAATTAGCGGTGAATTTTCCTGATTGCGAATTTCCGGTGATTGTGCGCCCGGTGGGCTCACATGCAGGCGTGAATTTAGAAAAGATTGAGCATGCCG
>SXIZ01000189.1 GCA_005779525.1 Methylococcaceae bacterium | reverse complement strand
GGGGGCAGAGTATGTCGTCGATTTTTTACCTAAAGTAAAAGTCGAAGTTGCCATTAGCGACGAACAAACTGAGCTCGCCATTGCTGCGATCAGTAAAGCTGCGAATACTGGAAAAATCGGTGACGGCAAAATTTTTGTGACCGCACTGGAGCAGGTAATTCGTATTCGTACTGGCGAAACTGGCAACGATGCTATTTAAGGGGAATTCTATGCGTAATATCATGTTAAAAAGCCTGTTGGCAGTCTGCTTTATCTATTCCATGGGATTTGCCAGCTTAAGCTGGGCAGAAGAAGCGGCCGCAGCTGCGCCTGTCTTAGTCCCTAATAAAGGCGATACCGCTTGGATGTTTGTGTCTACGGTATTAGTCATTTTAATGGTGATTCCCGGATTAGCGTTGTTTTACGGCGGTATGGTTAGAAGCAAAAACATGTTGTCCGTGTTAATGCAGATTTTTGTGATTTTTTCGCTCACTGCAGTTTTATGGGCTATTTATGGTTATAGCGTTGCCTTTACCGAAGGTAATGCGTTTTTTGGTGGCCTCAGTAAATTATTCTTAAAAGGCATCACGCCTGATTCGGTTGCGGCCACGTTCAGTAAAGGTGTGGTCATTCCAGAGTATGCCTATGTGGCATTTCAATTAACCTTTGCGGGTATCACTCCGGCTTTGATTGTAGGTGCGTTTGCCGAGCGGGTTAAGTTTTCAGCGGTATTATTATTTACCGTTATTTGGTTTACCTTTGCTTATTTGCCTATTGCGCATATGGTATGGTATTGGGCTGGCCCAGATGCCTATACCGATGCAAAAGCGGCAGAAACTGCGGGTGCGACTGCAGGCTTTTTGTTCCAAAAAGGCGCGTTGGACTTTGCTGGCGGTACCGTTGTGCATATTAATGCCGGGGTTGCAGGTTTGATTGGCTGTTTAATGGCGGGTAACCGCATTGGCTTTAGAAAAGAATCGCTCGCGCCACACAGTGTGACTCTGACGATGGTGGGTGCATCTTTACTTTGGGTGGGTTGGTTTGGTTTCAACGTGGGTTCTAATTTAGAAGCTAATGGCTTAGCGGCAATGGTATTTGTGAATACCTTAGTGGCGAGTGCGGCGGCTACCTTGTCTTGGTCAGGTGCGGAGTGGATTTTCCGCGGTAAGCCAAGTATGTTAGGCGGCGCTTCTGGTGCGATAGCTGGCTTGGTTGCAATTACGCCTGCTTGCGGTTGGTCTGGTCCAATGGGTGCAATTGCCTTAGGTTTGGTTGCAGGGGCCGCCTGCTTTTGGTCCGTCACTAGTTTGAAACGTATTTTTGGTTATGATGATTCTTTGGATGCCTTTGGTGTGCACGGGATTGGTGGGATCATCGGTGCTTTAGGCACTGCGGTCGTCGCCAATCCAGCATTGGGTGGCACTGGGGTCTGGGATTATGTGGCTAACGGCGTGGCAGAATACAGTTTCTCTACCCAATTAATTAGTCAATCTTGGGGTGTGGTCGTCTGTATCGTCTGGACAGGTGTTGTCTCTTATATCGCCTATAAAATTGTAGATATCTTAATTGGTTTACGTGTGACTGAAGAATCTGAACGAGAAGGTTTGGATTTATCTGAGCACGGTGAAACTGCTTATCACCTATAAAGTCTAACCCGGTCTCGCATTCCTGTGAGGCCGGGTTGAATGGTTTGGCTAGGTAGTTGCAAAAGTACGGTGTTTAGTTTTTCAGGATTGAGTTAGGTAAAGCGTTACCCTATGCGATTTTTTTTGAATATAATCATATCTAATGAAGTCGCTGGAGTTTAAAGATCAATCCAGCTTTTTTGTGTTACTGTAACTATATCGACTCATCTTCCTAGCTACCTGTTCTTGTCAAAGTGACTACCTTATTTCCCCTACCTAAAAATCATCCGCAACGTTTTGTGTTGCACAACGAAGTGCATGCGCGTGCTTCGTTTATTCAAAGTTTGCCCGCGCGAGCCAGTCATTTTGCTTTGTTGTTGAGCAATGAAGAAAAAATTCAAGAGCGTAAGCATCTTGCGGCATTGTGTGAGCGTTTTGTGGTTGCGCTACCAGAAAAAGACGCGGATCATTTCAGTGCGACATTTAGTAGCTTTCAGTTACGCTGGGAGCAACATGGTGAATTTAGTACCTATAGTTTTTATGTGTACGATAATCCGTCGGATTTTTTTGAAGATTCAGCTTTAAAAAAAGTTCCACTCGACTGGATGGCACAGTTAAGTGGGCAGATGATTGTTGCTGCTCACACCACAATTGTCGATGCTGAGGCGGTGAATTTTCAGACGGATGCCGATATCCATTCCCTGCGTGAACATTTTGCGCATAATCCAATTATTGGATCCAAAGTCACTGGCGGTGCAGCTGCGGTCTTTACAGATTTTCGTATTCATGTCGATGGCTTTAGTCGATTTTTGATTATCAATCGTGATCTTAAAACCGAGCAGGCAGGGCGTTTGGTACAGCGTTTGTTTGAAATCGAAGTGTATCGGGTGTTGGCGTTATTGGCGTTTCCGATTGCGCGTAAATTGTATCCAGAGCTGAAAAAAGCGGATCGGCAGCTGTATACGATTACTAATGCTATGACGCAGGCCGATAATGATGATGCTAAGTTGTTAGACGAGCTGACTATCTTGGCGGCCGAAGTTGAAAATCATATTTCCAGTAATCACTTTCGTTTTGCGGCGGCGAGTGCTTATTATCAATTGGTCGGCAACCGGGTCAACGATTTGCGCGAAGAGCGAATTCAAGGCATTCAAACCTTTGGTGAATTTATCAAGCGGCGTTTAGAACCAGCCATTAACACCTGCGAATCCATTTCGCATCGCTTTACCTTGTTGTCAGAACGCGTCAGTAATGCTAGTCAATTGTTGCGTACTCGCGTAGACATTATTATCGAGCGTCAAAATCAGGCCTTACTGACCTCTATGGCCTTGCGCGCCAAAATGCAATTACGCATGCAGCAAATGGTCGAAGGTATTTCTATGGTTGCCATTACCTATTACGCGGCCAGTTTAATTGGAAAAATCGCTGAAGCATTACATGCTGTGGGCTGGCATGTGGATGCACATTTGGCCGAGGGTGTTTCCATTCCGTTTATTTTGGTGATTATTGGCCTAAGCACCAAGCGCATGCATAAGATTATTGCTAGTACTACAGAAGAATAAGATTTAATGTATGCGCGAGCAGGTTATTTGTGCTTTAAATGCCGCTGTTGGCGGTTGCTGACTAAGCGTTGTTCTAATTTATCGAAATAGCGCAGCAGCAGGTACAAAAAGCATCCGGCAAAGGGTAGGGCAATATACCAATGTTGTTTGGCGACGCTGAGGATATTTAAAATTTCTGCGCCGAACCAATATACAGGCAAAATGGTCATGGCAGCCCAAATCCAGGCGCTGATTAGATTGATGATAGCGTATTGTTTTGCCGAAAATTTACTGATGCCGATCATCATAGGAATAATAGTGCGTAAGCCATACATATAGCGCTGGATAAAAATAATTGGCCAGCCATATTTGCGGATTAGTAGCGACGCTAAGGCAAATTTGCGTCGTTGTTTATGTAATTTACGTTGCACAAAGCCTTTGCTAAAGCGACCAATATAAAAATAAATTTGATCGCCAGTAAAGCCCCCCAATCCAGCCACAAAAATAGCCCAGGGTAACTGCATAGACCCGGTGTGCACCAAGGTACCAGCCATGATTAAACCCATTTCACCTTCTAAAATGCTCCAAAAAAACAATACGATATAACCGTATTCTTTGAGCAAGTCGATCAGTAACGCTTCCATTGGTTCCTTTATTATTAGTATTGTTAAGAGTAATGCTAGGGCTAGTGCAATATTGCAGGCTTGAAGATTAAAATCCCGAACTTGCAAAATTATAAAGACAATAAGGAGCTTTGGGAAAGGCGCAATATTGTCTGATACAGTGAATCAATAACGGTGCAGTGCACGATTATTTAAGTAGTGTATACACTCCAGCTCACATTATAGACAATGCCTTGCTAAATAGTTCAGCAAAAAAATTCTACCTCCTTGCTTGCTAAGCTGTTCACTGAGGATTTCACTTGCTCAAACGGCGAAGCCATGGTATAAAGATAAGTTCATTTTTGTACTAATACTCACATTTGTCGTCACGCGTGGTAGGGTGCTGGTTTATCAATTAGATGGCTGGTTATCAGGCGGGGCAAGTGGAGGCTCAACCCAACACCGGAATATCCGGTTAATTATCTGGAGAAAAGAATGGCAGCAGTGTCAATGCGTGAAATGTTAGAAGCGGGTGTGCATTTTGGCCACCAAACTCGT
>SXIZ01000188.1 GCA_005779525.1 Methylococcaceae bacterium | reverse complement strand
GTTTCAGGTGTTGATACGTTACTTGCGCTACCTTTTCATGATAATACGTGGTTGGAAAAAATGGGTTTACCACTACTAGAAAGTCCCTCGATTAGATCGTTCGAATTGTTAATTAATGCATTGCTTGAGGTCTCAGCGATTAGTGCTTTTAAGTGTGCAACTGAGGAGCGTTCTCAATTGGAATGCCTTGCATTATCGAAATCTCAAGCAGAATTCGAAATAGCAAAAACAGAAGTTCAATATGCAATTCTAATGCCACTCCGAAATGAAGTTATAAAATTTATCGATTCCATGTCTGAAATGGGGCCAAATTTCGCCATTGAATTTTGGCAGCACATGCATGGTAAGGAGATTACAGAGGCAATAGTGATGCTAAATGACCTTAAATTTAAGCTTATTGAAGCAAATAAATTTGTTGCAAGAGATACACAATCAAAGCTGAATGCTAATCCAACTAATCCCGGTAGGCGCTAAAGCTTCTCTCGCAATGTGAAATTGACAATGCGCCAGCTGAATCAAGGCGCCCCAGGAATGGGCAGGATGATATTGGGATGGACGGGCGTTGTGGGTACCGGAAGGAGTGTTTGGGGGGTATTGTTCAGATTAGGTGGTGTGACGAACACATTGATGCCGTTTATTCCTTGAGCATTGCTATTGTTGCGGGTGGATGTTGACGGATTTTTTTTAATTTCCGCAATCACATGGCTATCAGATACCCCGGCACTGCAGGGTAAACTGATTTGACTTAAGCCTGTAATGATTAGCAGCAAGGTGGCTGGCGACAATGTATGCATTAGATGTCCCATTCGATGATATGGTCTTCCAAATCCTCAATATCTTTTTCTTTCATGGCGTAGCTACGTATCGATACGCCTGCTTGCTGCACACTGCTTGGGGAGCCGGAAATTAATGGGTGCCAGGAGGGTAGGGGCTTGCCATCGGTTAATAGGCGGTACGCGCAGGTTTTGGGAAGCCAGGTGAATTCGGCAAAGTCATGTTGTTTTAGGTCCAAGCATTCTGGAACTAAGGTGGTGCGTTCCGTATAGCGGGTGCAACGACAGGTTTTTAAGTCAATTAAATTACACACGACGCTGGTGAAGTAAATATCTCCAGTATCTTCATCTTCCAGTTTGTGCAGACAGCATTTGCCGCAGTTGTCGCATAATGACTCCCATTCGGCGGTGGTCATTTCATGCAGTTTTTTGGTTTCCCAGAATCTCATATAGGCTCGCAGTCAGCGGGTGATTGTTTGGTTTAAATCCAGTGCTCAGGTTGCGTTGGGCTTGCCGCATCAGGGCGATAGAGTTTGACGCGCATGTCACTGCCATAGATGCAATAGCCGTTTTTTCCTTTGCGCTTCACTTCGTACATGGCTTCGTCTGCAGCTTTAACAAGGTATTCAAAATCTTGATGCACATGGGTCATATTGGCAATACCTAAGCTTATGCCTACTTTGACGATGGTATCATCATCAATGCTCATAGGATGTTGGATAGACACGACAATTTTTTCTGCGGTTTCGAAGCGATCAACGGGAGGAGGCTGATTAATCAATATAATTAAGAATTCATCTCCCCCGAGACGTGCGACGATATCGGTAGTTCTGACTGATTGCAGCAAACGTTCTGCGGCAATAGCGAGCACTTTATCGCCGACTAAATGGCCGTAGGTATCATTGGCTTTTTTAAAGCCGTCTAGGTCCATCAGTAAGATGGAGAGACTCGGGCTTTTATTTGAGGTCATGTAGCGGTTAAATGCGGCTTGCGCCGCTTGACGACGTAATAAGCCAGTTAAGGGGTCGTGATCTGCTGCATGTTTAATAGCAAGCTCATTTTCGACCCGTTGGGTAACGTCAAATAATACGCCTTCGATGCCGACCTTTCCTGAAGAGTCTATGACTTTGGAGACTAAGCAATGTAACCAGACGGTTTCGGGTCCTGAGGTATTTTGTAATGAAAAATCTTTGGTTTCCAGACGCCCTGAGCGTAAGGCGCTTTGCAATAAGGCAATAAATTGAGTTTGCTCGTTAAAGAAACTCGCAATGGGGTAATTGTGCGTTAAGGTGGCATCGTCAATATGATTTGCATGCAATATTTTTTTGAGGGTTGCGTTTAAGGTGCGGATATTGCCGTATTTGTCTAACAGAAAGAGACCCGCACTGCTGGAGTTAAAAATATCGCGTAATTGTTGTTCTATCGATTCAATTTGTTGTCGCAACGAATGTTCTTCATTGAATTGGGATTCTAAGACATCCAATAAATTATTAATGTCCAAGACTAAACGGCCTAGTTCGTCGTTGGTGTTTTTGCGTAGTATGGGTAAGCGTTGTTTTTCGCCCGATTTGATGGCGTGTAGGGTGTTTGAAACAATAGACAGGGGTTTGGAAATATTGGAGCGCACCAGCAATAAGATAATGACGGCGGTAACGCCGATAAGTGCGATGGAGGATAAGGCATTAATTTCGGCACTGTGCTGTGCCTCGTTCAAATTGAATTTTGCGGTTGGTTGTACCAGAATAGAGCCCAGGAGTTGTCCATCGCCAAACGGCGAATATAATGGGCGTTCTATTTCTTTTTCATTAAGCTTTTTGCCACTTTCTGCTTCATTTTTAGCTTGTTCGAAGATAAAGCCGCCATCACTTTTGATTCTAACCCGGAAGACGATATCGTTTTTTAACAGTCCGTTAACCACATCTTGTGCAATTTGGGCGTTATTAGAAAAAGCGGCGATTGCAGCGGTACCTTCGACAGTATCAAGCAGTTGGTTCAGCATGATTTCTGTTTGGGATTTGGAGCGCTCGAATTCTTCAATAAAAGAAATGGTGGCCGCTCCGACGGCAAGAATCAATGAGACGCTGAGTACCGAAAGCAGTAGCTTTTGTTGTAAGCTTTTAAATTGTTTTTGCGCCATGAATCATTCCAAAATTAAAAGCACACGAACTAGTTTCTCATTAATCTTGCGTTTGTCCATATATCCGATTGCTCCGGTATTTTCAGCAATAGTTTTTAACATGGCTTGTTCATCCGGGAGGTTGATTGGGGGGGTGTTTTGCCCACTAAACATAATCCGTGCCCAGTAGGCATCAATCTGCTCTATGGGACGATTAGTCAGGAGCAAATAAAAATTACTCCGCAATTCAACCAAATCTAATGGAAGTACAAAATTACCATTGGGTAAGGCCCGGGTGCGACCCAAAAAGATATCTTGAACTTCGCGCTTACTTAAATTGTTTACTGGACTATTCAAGTTGCCTATGACGACAATTTCTGCACTCAGACTCAGGGGGATAAGCAGTAAGCATAGTCCAAAGATTAAATTTTTCATTAAATTAAAAAATAAAATCTACGCCAACGGACCAAAGATTGGTTTCATCAGGCAATTGCGTGTTAGCGGGGGTTTGCCACAGCCGTGTGCCATTGGTTCCAAACCAATAGTGCGTCCATTGCGTTTTAAGTGCGACTTTAGGTAAAACATCCCAGCGTAGCCCTAAGGATACGGATTGTTCATGGATGCCATTGTGGTTAATAGTCGTGTCCACGAATTGGTGTAATTGGTGCACCAATGGGTTGTCGATGACTGGTTCTGGTATGCTAACTGGGTGATCAAATGAATATGCAATGCCATACAACGCATAGGCCGTGACTTTTGCAAAGCGTCGTCCTAGGCTGACATAGCTGTTAAAGGTATCGGGAAAGAAAACCGTTTGGGTGTTGGTATAGGATGCTTCAGTTTGCGCTAGCCAATCACCGTCATCGTAGTGTGCACCGAGGGAATAGTAATGTAGATCAGTATTTTGTATGGCTAGGTGCGGAGCTACGCTTCCAATGTTGGGTATAAAAATATTGGTCAGAGGGTTGGTTAATATATCCGCTAAGGGTTGGGTATCTATGCCCTTGAGCAAGTGCATAAATGCATAGCCTAAACGTAAACGCCAATTGCTGGTTTCGTATACTAAGTTTGCTCCGATGCTGGGCGCGTCAATGGTTATTACACTGGCGGTGGAAGCCGGAGTGATTTCACTTGCAGGGACAGGATCAGCTGGCATTTGTGTATCAGTGTGACCTACAAATAGCTTGGCAGTCAGAAGGTTATTTTGGAAGTTAAATTTTTGGCTAAGGTCAATACCGTCTAAATGATAAATCGGCAGTGCGCCATAAAATTCATGCGGCGGTCGCATCCAAGGATAGGTAAAGCCGACATTACGGTAATCGCTCAACACAAACACATCCGCGCCAACGCGGCCTAAGCGGATGCTTAGGGTATCTGAGGGCATCCAGCGTAAAAATGCCCATTCTAAATTTTGTTCCCAAAAATTACCGACATGGTCGCGCGCAACGAATTGTACTGTTGCATGCAGTCTCTGGGTGATATCGGTATCAATTTGCACACCTAAGCGTGAATCCGTGGTGATGCCCCAACCGCGAGTGACGTCTTGTTGTTCAAAGCGATCGCGATGAAACCCTAAGGCATTGCTGTCGGTGCCTGCTGCGCCGAATGTGCCAAAGCCTGATACTGACCAGTTCGAGCCCCAATCAGTTGCATGCGTTGTACGGCTAAACAGTGAGGCTAAAAAAATTAGAACCGCTATTGATGGTCGCATAATGGATCAGTAACGCCAGCCCTGAGTGCAAAAGATTGTTCAATAGAAATCATAATATAACAATGTATCGGGACTGCCTACCCTGTAATTTATACAAGTCTTTGGGTGGGTTCTAAACAAAATAAAAACTGCAGCTGTGATGCGCTTTGAGCGGTGGTCGTTAAAAATAGCTATTGAAATTCAGATGCTCTAATACTAGAGGCGCAATATAGTTTGTAGAATTTTAGTTTTATGGCTGGCGCTCTGGAAGTCTAAATGCCTTCTGGCTGAGGATGCGATGCGCTAGAGATTGAATTGCTTGAACTGCAAAAAAATCATAGGCATAAAAAAACCGCATTGCTGCGGTTTTATTTTTGAGCTGTCAGTCAGATAGTGACTTAAGCTGCAGCAAGAGCGCGAATTTTAGCGTTTAAGCGGCTTTTGCCTCGTGCGGCTTTATTTTTGTGAATTAAGCCTTTGTTCACTGCAGCGTCTAAAATAGGGGCAGCAACTTTAAAGGCTGCTTCGGCTTGTTCTTTATTACCTGTTTTTACAGCGGCTAATACTTTTTTTACGAAAGTGCGCACATTGCTGCGTTGTCCGGCATTGCGAACACGGCTTTTTTCTGCTTGACGTGCTCGTTTTTTAGCTTGTGGGGAATTTGCCATGTTGTCAATACTTGCTATATAGTGTTAATAGAAACGAATAATTATGTTGTGAATTTACTTTATTGTCAACTATAACCTGTTAGGAAAGATAGAGTTGAGTAAAAAATTATTGCAGTCTACGGCTGTTGTTGGCAGTATGACCCTGATTTCTAGAGTATTAGGCTTTGTGCGCGACATGTTACTCGCCAGATTTTTGGGCGTCGATATGGCAACGGATGCCTTTTATATCGCGTTTAAAATTCCTAATTTTTTTCGGCGCTTATTTGCCGAAGGTGCTTTTGCTCAAGCAATTGTCCCTGTGTTAACTGAATATCAACGTCAGGGTGGGGAAGCCGCAGTTAAACAATTGGTTGACCATACCGCGGGGGTGTTGGGGCTCGCTTTATTGGCTCTAACCTGTGTCGGGGTGCTGGCGGCACCGCTGTTGGTCTTGGCGATTGCTCCAGGATTTCAATGGGCGAGTGGGCAGCATGCTTTAGCTGTGCAGTTATTGCAAATTACTTTTCCGTATTTATTCTTTGTCGCGTTGGTCGCGTTAGCAGGCAGTATTCTTAATGTTTATGGTCGTTTTGCCATTCCGGCAGTTACTCCAGTCTTGCTGAATATTTGTATGATTCTAGCCGCTGTCTGGTGGGCTCCGTTGTTTGAACAACCCGTTATCGCTTTGGCTTGGGGGGTGTTTATTGCCGGGGTGTTGCAGGTACTATTACAGCTGCCCGTGTTATGGCGTATCGGTTTACTTCCCAGGCCACGCCTCAAGCAGCATGCGGGTGTCAGGCAAATTATTGGATTAATGTTGCCCGTGTTGTTCGGCTCCTCAGTGAGTCAAATTAATTTATTTCTAGATTCGGTGTTTGCCTCCTTTTTGCCCGCAGGTAGTGTGTCTTGGTTGTATTATTCTGATCGCTTGGTGGAGTTTCCGTTGGGAATTTTTGGTTTGGCACTTGCCACGGCGGTGTTACCCGGACTGGCCCAAAGTTATGTGACTGCAGATCAGCAGCGATTTTCCCAAGCTTTAGATTGGGGCTTGCGCTGGGTTTTAGTCGTGGGTGTGCCTGCAACCATTGGCTTAGTGCTGTTGGCAAAGCCTTTATTAATAACCATGTTTCTGTATGGTGAATTTACCTTGCCCGATGTCGCAAAATCCGCCCAAAGCTTAACTGCCTATGCGTTTGGTTTAGTGGGATTTATGCTTATTCGTATCTTAGTTCAAGGTTTTTCCGCAAGACAAGATCACCGCACCCCCGTGACTCTGGGAATATACGCGTTAGGCGCGAATTTGCTGTTTACTGCGCTATTGGTGGTGCCATTAGCGCATGCTGGGCTGGCGTTAGCGACTTCGCTGGCGGCCTTTGTTAACGCGGGGTTATTACTGTATCGCTTGCTGCAGGCTAAAGTTTATCAACCGCAATCTGGCTGGTGGCCATTTTGTGTGCGTATCGTAGTTGCGAATACACTGATGGGGACAGCTTTGTATTTTGGCGTAGATAGTGAACTCTGGGTACTCTGGAGCGCCTCGGAACGTATTTGGCATTTATTAGGGGCGGTCAGTGCGAGTATTTTGCTCTATGGGCTGGGGCTAACCGTGGTGGGAGTGCGTTGGCAACAGTTGGTCGCTGCAAAGTTAATTTAATTGCATTTAATGGTACGTAGAATTTGCATCTGACATTGCGCTGGTTTGAAATCCAGGTAAATTGATTAAGTAACTGATGTTACGCAGATCGCTTTTTTGTAGCATAGAAAATCATGCAGAGTCGCTATCGCGACGTTTTTCTAATCGGGTTCTCGCACCCGAAAGCGAAATACTTTCTTTTGCGCCGCCTCGGCAACTGCTCCAGGCGTTGCTCTACCTCCTGCATCCATGCAGTCGAAAAGAAAGTATTCAAAGACAAATCTGTCAGGAACAGATTTGGATGCGTTAGCACACGAAGTGCGAATGCCTGGATGGCATGAGTCATTAGGCGGCCCGGTCACCGCTAATGTCTTGCGCTTCTCGTATTTATCGGGGGGGCGGCAAAAGGGGCGTCCAGCCCCTTTGCCACCGTGCGGCATCCATGCCGCACCCCGTTGGGCTATTCCCGATAAATACTGCGGTGCTCGACGCGGTAAACGGGGTTAAAAACACGTTACTGCGTAACGTCAATTAAATGATTGCAAATGTTGAGTGCATACTGATGACTAAATTTTATCCTACGCCGTATGCTAAGCACGGGCTTCCAAATCCCCAAGGCAAAGGCTTGAGTCCAATTCTGGATTCGCTGAGCGAGTATAAACGCCTCAGTGCGGCTGCGCCTAAGCATATTACCCAAGTTTCGACAGAGTTATTCACCTCACTGTTTATCTTGGAAAGTCAGATTCGCTTTAAGCCTGTAGTGGAACGGTCCTACTGGTTATATTACAAAAATGGCAGTTGGCAATTATCCATGATTTCACCGGAGCAATGGCACAGTGCTCAATCTGGGGAATATTTTGGTGAATGTCGCTTGCTGAGAGATTTAACATGGTCATTGGCGTTGTCGGACAACGCTGCGCAGAACGCTGAACTGATGGCGCTTTTAGATCAGCGACGCCAAGATTTTGAACAGCAGCTTAATTCAGTCGAGCAATTACAAGCGAGCCTACCTGTGTATGTCGATAGTTTTTCCTTTTACTCAAGAGTGTTAGCTTCAGGGTTAGCGTATTCCCTGGGGAGCTCAATGCAGCAAACGGGTATAGCGTCGTTAAATCATGCACAAGCGCTACAGCAACAAACGCTGGCTTTGGTTAATTTGGAGTAAAGCGCGTTTAGGACACAAATACCTCTACTGCGGCGCACAAATATTTTAGAAAATGAATAGCAGGTGGAAATTGTCCTTAACAGGCCTTAAGTTAATGCTAAAATTCAAGTTTTTTTTGAATATTGACTGGGATTGATGCGAATAATAAGAGGTTTGGCGCATTTAGAGCCTTTACAGCAGGGGTGTTTGTTGACCATCGGAAATTTTGATGGCGTACATTTAGGGCATCAGGCGGTCATCAATAAATTGGCGCAACATGCCACCGAATTGGGATTGCCCGTGGTGGTCATGATTTTTGAGCCACAGCCCTTAGAATATTTTTTGCACGATAACGCGCCTTCACGTTTGATGCGTTTGCGGGAGAAGGCCATACAATTTGCGGCGTTACCAGTAGATGATCTTTTAGTATTGAAATTCAATAAATACTTTGCCAATCTTGAGGCCAATGCCTTTATTCAGGATATTTTGCTGACGAAATTGAATGTCAAGCATTTGGTGGTTGGCGATGATTTTCATTTTGGCAAAGCGCGGCGCGGCAATTTTGCATTACTGAAAGAGGCGGGGGCGCAATACGGTTTTGCGGTGGAAGATACCCGTTCGTATATGCTGGAAGGCTTGCGCATTAGCAGTACCGCGATTCGCGATGCCATCGGCGCCGGTGATTTAGCGCTTGCAGAACGCTTGCTCGGACGCTCCTATTCGGTCTGTGGTCGGGTCGCCCATGGTGATAAGTTGGGCCGTACCTTGGGGTTTCCGACGGCCAATATTCAAATGCAGCGCAAAAATACGCCGATTGAAGGCGTATTTGCAGTAGAAATGACGGGGATAGATAACCGGGTTATTCAAGGGGTGGCGAATGTCGGTACCCGCCCTACGGTTTCTGGCGGGGAGAAAGTCATTTTAGAAACGCATTTATTTGATTTCGATACCGAGATTTATGGACAATATGTAGAAGTGCATTTTAAGCATAAGCTACGTAGAGAGCTGCGATTTGCTTCTTTATCGGACTTGCAAGCCCAGATTAAACAAGACGTAAGCGCGGCTAAACACTTTTTTGCTAATCATAAAACCTAATTGATGACGATGGACTATAAACACACGCTTAATTTACCCAATACCCCTTTTGCGATGAAGGCAAATCTGGCGCAACGCGAGCCAGAACGCTTAAAACAATGGAATGCGATGGGCTTGTACCAAAAAATTCGTGCGGTCAGTGCCGGGCGTCCTAAGTTTGTGCTGCATGATGGCCCGCCATACGCCAATGGTTCAATTCATATTGGACATGCGGTGAATAAAGTGTTGAAAGACATTATTATTAAATCCAAAGTTCTCAGTGGTTATGATGCGCCGTACGTCCCGGGTTGGGATTGCCATGGTTTGCCCATCGAATTGATGGTGGAAAAGAAAGTAGGCAAAGCCGGGGTGAAAGTTTCGGCAGCAGAATTTCGAAAAGCTTGTCGTGAGTATGCACATAAACAGGTAGATATTCAGAAACAGGAATTTATTCGTTTAGGGGTATTAGGTGATTGGGATAATCCCTATCTGACCATGGATTTTGCCACCGAAGCGGACATTGTGCGCGCTTTAGGCAAAATCAGCAGTCGTGGACATTTAACCCAAGGCGCTAAGCCTGTGCATTGGTGTACTGATTGCGGCTCGGCGTTGGCAGAAGCCGAAGTAGAATACGAAGATAAACACTCGCCTGCAATCGATGTGCGCTTTGCGGTAATTGATGTTCCGCAGTTTATGCAAAGTTGTCATCATACTCCCGAACATGAGGGCGAAGGCCCGCTGTCGGTAGTTATTTGGACCACGACGCCTTGGACGTTGCCAGCTAACCAAGCGGTGTCTTTGAATCCTGATTTGGAATATGTGGTGGTGCAATGTGCTATTAACGGGCAAAAAGAACGTTTGGTGCTGGCAGAAGCGTTATTGAAAGACGCCATGCTGCGTTATGGCGTTGAAGATTATCATGTAATTGCCTATTGCAATGGCGCAGCACTGGATAAGCAACTGCTGCAACATCCGTTTTACGATAGACAAGTACCGATTATTCTTGGTGATCACGTCACTACCGATGCGGGTACTGGGGCCGTGCATACGGCGCCTGGACATGGTCAAGATGACTATATCGTAGGGCAAAAATATGGTATTCCGGTAGATTGCCCGGTAGGAGATAACGGCGTATTTTTACCTGGCACCGAGTTTTTCGCGGGCGAACATGTATTTAATGCCAATGAACATGTGGTGCAAGTGCTGCAAGCGCGCGGCAAACTCGTGCATCATCATTCCTTGTTGCATAGCTACCCACACTGCTGGCGGCATAAAACCCCGATTATTTTCCGCGCCACGCCGCAATGGTTTATCTCTATGGATAAAGAGCAATTGCGCGAGCAAGCCTTAGCGGCGATTCAACAAGTGCAATGGATTCCTGACTGGGGGCAAGCGCGTATCGAAAGCATGATTAACGGTAGACCCGATTGGTGTGTTTCGCGCCAACGTACTTGGGGCGTGCCGATTACCTTGTTTGTGCATAAAGAAACTGGCGAGTTACATCCTAGAACTGATGCCTTGATCGAAAAAGTTGCACAACGTATCGAAAAAGAGGGAATCGAAGCCTGGTTTAGTTTAGATGCCAGTGAGTTATTAAGCAAAGAGGCTGAGCACTACCAAAAAATGACCGATACACTGGATGTCTGGTTTGATTCTGGCGTGACGCATGCGGCAGTTTTGCAACGGCGTGAAAACTTGCATTTCCCGGCGGATTTGTATTTGGAAGGTTCGGATCAACATCGGGG
>SXIZ01000187.1 GCA_005779525.1 Methylococcaceae bacterium | reverse complement strand
TGCACCGGGTAACAACGCCCAGAATAATGCCTTAGCGGATGCCGACCCAAATCGCCCAGGGACGCAAGTCCGTTTTACGCTGGAATTGGGTGGCAATGGGGTGCAGGCGACGCAAGTCATGAAATTAGTCAATGGCACGCCAGTGGATTTTACCGCCAACAATGGCAATGTCGATGGCGGGCAGTTGATCGATCTGGATAACAATGGCACTATTGATAGAATCGTGTTAACCATTACCGATAACGTCAGTCCTGGCGATACCAACCCGACCGCTAATATCATTGTCGACCCGGTGTTTTTATCCGCCCCCAATCAGCCGCCAGTGATTACAGGCGGTCAGCAAGCTAATCTGGCAATTTTGGATAATACCCGTGCGGTCACCACAGTGGCAGCAACCGATCCAGATCATGATGTATTGACCTATAGCCTCAGCGCTGGGGTGGATAAAAATCTGTTTAGTATTAATGCCAGCACTGGAGCATTAAGTTTTATCACGCAACCCGTCTATGCGGCTGCACAAGACAATAATCATGACAATGTGTATGAGGTGACGGTCCAGGCGAGTGATAATAAAGGTGGCGTGGATCAGCAGGCCTTACGCGTGACGGTGCTCAATAGCAATCCTCCGGTAGTGAACGATCCTGCCCCAACGTCACCTCCGGTCGTCACGCCTGCCCAGGTGATTGATGGCGTCAGTGTGCGGGTCCAAACGGACACCGCATCTGCCACTTTTGTCGATCCGGTCTCGCAGCAAAGTAGCGTATTCACGGCCATTACCAGTGTGCTGCAAATCCCGGTGATTACGCCAACCCGGCTAGATACCGATTCTAAGACAGCGTTAGCGGATATTCCCTTAGCCAAGGATGCGCAGGGCGGAATACTTATTGAGGCGAGTTTGCCCGTCGGTGTGGGGCTAGACAGTACGGCGTACACTAGCAGTGCATCGGCTCCACTGACTTTACGTCAATTACTGATTTTAGCTTCCCAGCCTAAAGCACAATCGCCAAGCAGCTTTTTAAGCTTACTCAACGATGGTATTGATCGCTACGTACCGAATGTGGGCGATGAAAAACAAGTGGCGGTCAGAAGTCTCAGTTTCACGGCGGACCCTAACTTAAAAACCTTAAGCCAAGCGATTACCCTCACCGGAGCCACTGGGACGGGAGAAGAGGACAGTGCGCATCCTTTGAGACAAGAAGCCCTAGTATTGGATGTGCGTAATCTGCCTAAAGGCTCGCAATTAAACCTCAATAATGTGGAATTTGCCATCGTCATTGGCGCGGTTCGGGTCGCAGGTGGCAACGGTAAAAATCTAGTGGTCAGTGATGATGCAGAGCAATTTGTAGTCTTAGGCGCTGACGATGATCAACTGCATGTGGGCGCGGGTAACGATACCGTCGGTAGCTTAGATGGTAATGATCACCTCTTTGGTGATGGCGGTGAAGATAGCGTCTATGGCGGATTTGGTAATGATCAGTTAACGGGTGGACTGGGTAATGATCGACTTAACGGTGGCTTTGGGTATGATCTGGCGTGGCAATCCGGTGCCCTGAGTGATTATCAGGTCACCACCCAAGGCAATAGCATCATCCTGACGCAAAAAAGTACAGGTGAACAAGACACATTGACCGATGTTGAGCAAATCCACTTTACCTCGGGTAGCGATTTAGTCGTGGCTTATAGCCATCCTGAAGCCGTGGCAGCGCAATTAGTTGGCACCTGGCTGCATCGGGATTTAACGGTGACCGAAGGGGCTTATGTACAGCAAAACCTCAGCCATGCCAATACCACTGACCTGGTTAACGCTTTCTTAAGCTTACCCGAGGCTACTAATTACAGACAGCACAGTGCTACAGAACTGCTGACCGCCAAAGCCCCCGCAGAGTCGGTGGCCCACTACTTGGTCGGTACCTGGTTACAGCGTGATTTAACTCCCGACGAAGCGGCGTATGTCAATACCCATCTGACCTCGGCCAGTCAAACAGAGATTGCGCAAGCCTTGTTAACCTTACCGGAAGCCGCGAAGCTCCAAAGCCATAGCAGCACGGAGTTATTGGCAGGCTATACGCCATCGCCCTCAATAGTGGAGATCAATGCTCAACGTGACGTCACAGGCACGGCGGGCAACGATCAAGGCTACCTCAACTGGGGCTTAGGCTTGCATGTCGATGGTGGGGCTGGCTTTGATGTATTAAAAATAACGGGCGGTCTGCAAGACTTGCATTTAGCCGCAAAAGGCAATGTCTTGGAATTGACTCGCTTGAGCGATGGCGCCATGCTCAATCTCAGCAATGCCGAGATGCTGGCGTTTGACAGTGGTGAAAATGTGATCTTAGCGCACAACGCCCAAGAAGCTACCCTGGGTCGCTTAGTGCATACCTTCTTAAATCGCAACGCGAGTGTCAGTGAATGGCAACTGGGAACGCAAACCTTACAGCAAGGGGTGAGTGTCGAAAACACCCTCAACTGGTTCCAAGAACAAGCGCATCTGCAAGGGTTAAGTAACCACGATTATGTGCAGACCTTGTACCATAACACCTTCAATATCGTGAATAACACCGCTATTAGCCAATACCAACAGCAGTTGGACCAAGGCATCTTGGATAGAAATGGCATCGCTTTAGAGATTGCCACGAGTCCCGACGCGCTCTCTACGGATCTATCGGTATTGACGTTTACTCAATGGCTGTAACTTGGGTTAAATCAAAAAAAGCGATAACTGTTGTACAGAGGGTTATCGCTGAATTATTTAGGCAGTATTAGGAATATCATGGGGCAAAACCCACTTAAATCAGATGTCAACAGCGCCTTGCGCTTGTGTAAAGGCGGTTTTTTGGCCGCGGCGGGCTTTAGCATGGTAATTAACATACTCATGTTGACGCCGACTATCTACATGTTGCAACTTTATGATCGCGTATTAAGTAGTCGTAGCGAATCAACGTTGCTGATGCTTACCTTGATCGTGTCTGCCATTTACTTGACTCAAGGGACTTTAGAGTGGGTGCGTGGGCAATTATTGGTTAAGATTGGCACGCAATTGGAAGTTCTATTAAGCCAACGCGTGTTCAAAATTGCCTATAAGCAAGCGCTATACAGCAGTGGGCAACGAGCGAGTTCCCAAGCATTAGATGATTTAACGGCGTTACGCCAGTTTCTAACGGGCAGTAGCTTATTTGCATTTTTTGATGCCCCTTGGATGCCATTTTATGTGGCCGTCATGTTTGTGTTCCATCCATTATATGGCTGGACAGCGGTAGGTGCCATTATGCTGCTGCTTGCTTTAGCCATCATCAATGAGAAAACGACCCATCCGCTCTTAGCAGAAGCTAATGCATTAGCCGTTTCTGGTCGACTAGCGCTGAACAAAAATCTGAAAAATGCCGAAGTCATAGAGTCTATGGGGATGCTGCAGCATGTGCTGCGACGTTGGCAAATGGGAAGTGAGAAGATTTTATACTTACAAGGTCGTGCGAGTACGCAGGCAGGACTTTTAACTGCATTATCCAAAACCTTACGCTTGTTTTTACAGTCCTTGATTCTCGGTTTGGGGGCGTATCTTGCGATACATCAAGAAATCACCCCAGGTTTGATGATTGCTGGCTCAATTTTACTCGGTCGTGCTTTAGCGCCGATCGACATGCTGATTGCCAGTTGGAAAGGAGTGATTGTCGCAAGAGCGCAATATCAACGTCTCAATACCTGGTGTCAGCAATTACCAGAAGATGCTGAAAAGATGCCCTTGCCCGAACCCAAAGGTGATTTTTTAATTGAACAAGCGGTGGTTATTCCTCCGGGGGCTAAACTGCCCGCATTAAATGGCATTAATTTAAGCATTAGTCGCGGCGATATTGTGGGCGTCTTAGGGGCGAGTGGCGCAGGTAAAACCACATTTGTGCGCGCCTTATTGGGCATTTGGCCAGCTGCTAAAGGGGCTTTTCGCTTAGACGGCGCTGATATTTTTGCTTGGGATCGTATGGCCCTGGGCCCCCATATTGGGTATCTTCCCCAGGATATTGAACTCTTTGATGGCAGTATCAGTGACAACATCGCACGTTTCGGTGCAGTGGATCCCGAGTTAGTTGTGCGCGCGGCACAAATGGCGGGTGTGCATGAGTTGATACTGCGTTTACCCGAGGGTTATGATACCCAACTTGGCGCAAGCGGGGGTATCTTGTCTAGTGGACAGCGGCAACGTATCGCCTTAGCGCGTGCTCTGTATGGCAATCCATGCGTCGTGGTCTTGGATGAGCCAAATTCAAATTTGGATCAACAAGGTGAGTTAGCATTAGCTGAAGCCATTAAACGTTTAAAATCCCTGAGTGTCACCGTGATTATCGTCAGTCACCGGGAGTCGGTTTTAGATCTAGCGGACAAGTTGCTTATCCTGAATGAGGGGCAGGTAGCCGTCTATGGTCCTCGACTGGACGTCATTCAGTTTTTACAACAACAAGCGGCTAACAGTAACGCGCTCATACCCGCAGGTCGCCCAAGATGAACCAGATCTCTGAAAATTATACCGCCTTGTTACAGCAACAGATGGATGATAAACCGATCCGGCGGATTGGTTATGTGGTGCTTATCTTGGCCGTGGGCGTCTTTGGAGGTTGGAGTTATGTCGCCCCGATTGATAGTTCCGCCTTGGCCCATGGGACTGTGACCGTTAAAAGCCATCGCAAAACCGTGCAGAATCTCGATGGTGGCATTATCAGTCAGTTACTCGTGAAAGATGGTGATGTGGTCAAAGCAGGCGATAAATTATTATTGTTGGATGATACCCAAATCAAAGCACAGCTGGAAATCTTACGTGGTCAGTTTATTTCGCAAAAGTCATTGAGTGATCGCTTACGCGCAGAGCGGGCGCAGTTACCCGCTATCAAATTTTCCCCGCAGTTATTAAACCTGCGTGACCAGCGCGTTAAAGAAGCGACCCAAGGGCAAACCCATATTTTTAACTCGCGGAAAAATACCTATACCGGGGAAATAAAAGTCTTACGCCAACGCATCGAGCAATTAAATGCCAAAGAGTCGGGACTGAATGCGCAAAAAAGCAGTAAACAACAGATGGCAAAATCTTTGCACGAAGAAATCCAAGACATCACTGAGTTATTAGCTGAAGGTTATACCGATAAACAGCGTTTACGAGAATTAGAACGCAACTACACCATGGTCAATGGCGAAATCGCGACCCTAACTTCGGAAATGGCCAGTACCCAAATGCAACGCGGTGAAGCGGAATTAGAGATTTTACAAACTGAAAAGAAATTTCAAGAAGAAGTCGCCAACCAATTAGAAGAAGTGAATGGTGAGCTCTTTGAAGTGGCAGAACGCCTGCGCGCTACTGAGGATAAATCAGCCCAAACCGTGATCAAAGCGCCCGTTAGTGGTGTTATCTTTAACTTATCCATCTATACCGAAGGCGGGGTCATTGCTCCCGGCAAGCCAATTCTAGACATCGTACCCGAAAATGAAGAACTGATTATCAGTGCCCAAGTCTCCCCGCTAGATATTGATCGCATCCATGTGGGGACGACTGCGGAAGTGCGTTTTACGGCGTTTAATAGCAAAACCACGCCGACTATGGAAGGCTCGGTCAGCAAGCTTTCTGCCGATAGCTTTGTGGATGAGAAAAATGGTACTCAATATTATTTAGCGACGGTGGAACTGACCCCAGAGAGTAAACAAAAACTCAGTGCACTCACCCTCATTCCTGGCATGCCTGCCGAAGTGTTGATCAACACCGGTGCTCGAACCTTGTTTGAATATTTACTGCAGCCGATTACGGATGCCTTTGCCCGTTCACTGATTGAAGAATAATGCAGCGCTTAAACACTAAACTGTTAATCATCTTGTTGAGCATCAGCTCATCCCCTCGGGCCGAAGATTTGCTGACCCTGTATCGACAGGCAACGCAGTCCGATCCCACCACCAAACTGGCGCAACTGCAAGTTGAACTGGGCGAAGCGCAATTGACCCAAGCCAGAGGCACCTTAATGCCGCAAATCAATGCTAACGTCAATATCTCTGGTAACAATCAGAACGTCACCAGCACTATCCCCAATGCACCTGCGGTCAATAATGCCAGTCTCTATGGTGGAGAGCGCTACACCGTTGCTTTAACTCAATCGGTAATCGATCTACCCAAATTCTACAACTGGCAACGCTATCAAAATATTGTCGAACAATATGAATCCGGGAATGAAGAAGCGCAGCAAACGCTGATGTATAACATGATTGAGCGCTATTTTAACGTCTTGGAAGTCAGTGACACCTTGTCCCTCGTCGAACAAGAAATAGCATCCACCCAAAAGCAATTACAGCAAATGCAACGCCAGTTTAAAAAACAAATGGTCAAAATTACCGATGTGTACGAACTGGAAGCCAAATTGGATTTACTGAGCGCCAATCAAATTGCCGTGCAAACTAAATTGGATATCGCACAGCAAAACTTAATGGAGTTGACGGGTAAAATTACTCAGCACTTAGCACCGTTACGCCAGGATATTCTTTTCCCGCAATTGACAGGTTCCATTGACGAGTGGGTTGCACAAGCTGAAACCCTGAATCCCGGGGTTATTGCCCAAAATAAAGCCATTGACGCCGCCGATCAAAATCTCTGGCAACAACAAGCCAAACATCTGCCGACGGTGGATATGCAGCTGAACTACTTTAATACCAATACCGGACAACCCGGTTTTCAAAATCAAACGAGCTTGGTTGAAACACAAATGGCGGCGGTGAATATCAATGTGCCAATCTTCTCCAGTGGTGTCACTTCAGGTGGCGTAGACGAAGCCTCAAGAAATCTGGAAATCAACAAAGAAAAACGCACTCTATTATTACGCACCTTAATTAAAGATACGCGTGACTCCTTTCTCAGCACCAATGCCAGTATTAAACGCATCAGTGCTGCCGAAAAAGCCCTGGAAAGCTCCACCAAAGCACGTGAGGCGATGCAAAAAGGCTTTAACTTTGGTATGCAAACCATTAGTGATGTTCTAGTATCGGAAGATCGCGAATTTAAAGCCAAGCTGGATATCCTGCAAGCGAAGTACGAATACATCAAAAATCGCGCCCGCTTTGAAAAGTCCACCGGGTTAATCAATGATAAGTTTATTGAAAACGTCAATCAGTGGTTGCTGACGGGTAAATCCTAGTTGTGGGATGCACAATAAATCTTGATGTGTCGACCAGTGGTGGTTCTAATTTGCTTTCCCAGCCATAAGCCAATTTATCTAATACTGTGTTCCCACGCAGAGCGCGGGAACAATAGCTTGCTGAGTATGTTGGGGCGACGAGTGATATAAAAAGTTTAATTTTCAGTAGAGTTAGGGCGCCCCGTTTTCACTTTTTCCACGCGAGCAACGGCAAGTTTTAACTCTTCAATGCTGAGTTGCGATAATAAATGTAAACCAGCGCGCAGAATCTCCCCTTTTTTAACATGTAGACCTTCGGCTAAACAGGCTTTTTTTAATTCCGTGATTTTTTGATAATCCTGTCGCGGGAATGAGAAGCTATCACGGATCACTTTCACTTTTTCAGGTTTGTTTTTTTTGTGACTTTGCGCTTCGCTTTGGGGTTCTGACACGCTCTCAGGCGTTGAGATTGCGGCAGTTTCTTGAGGTAAGGAGGCTGCAGCTTTTTTAGGTGATTTTTTCGGTTTTGCCATGGCAGGTTCGATAGGCTGTTCAGCGCTCACCGCGGTTTTATTTTTGGTTTTAGAGGTTTTGGAAATCATGATAACACCGAGCATTTTAATAAAAAAAACAGTATATACCGTATATACCGATTACGCGGTAGAATTTTTCACTTCTATCGGAATTTTATGAATTACCCGTGCTCGCTTACAGGCATGTGTACCAGGGCTTCGACATCGGATCGTCATAATTTCAGTGTATTGTGCCTAATTAAGTCCAGTATTCGCTCGCAAAGTGACTGTTTTGCAGTTACTTAGCTGCTGCAAGACAAAATGTGGTATACGAAGGTTTGCTGGGTAAACGTTAACCATGTTTGTTTGTGGCGATTAGTTTGCGTCAAGCATCGACGCCACATGACGCTGCACAATTTAATAATTTCTAGGAAATACTATGCCGACTAACAAATTCGTTAAAAGCCAACCCAAACCTAGCATTACCCAAGTTCCCGAACAAGGTATGCAACAGGCAGATTTTATTAATAGTTTTAAACAATACTATGTGCACTTGATGGGCCGCGATGAAGCGTGTCGTTCGCCGTATTACACAGGGGAGGCGCTCTCCATGGTCATTCGTGATCGTTTAATGGAGCGCTGGAAAAATACGCACCGTACGTATAAAACCCAAAATTCCCGACGTTTGTTTTATTTATCGATGGAATATTTAATGGGACGGAGTTTAAGCAATGCCATGTTGAATTTAGGGGTTACGGATATAGCGGCTAAGGCTATGTATGAGTTGGGCATTGAATTGGAAGAGTTGCTCGAAAGTGAAATGGATGCGGGTTTGGGTAATGGGGGATTAGGACGATTGGCGGCGTGTTTTATTGATAGTTGTGCGACGCTGCAGTTGCCTGTTATTGGCTATGGCTTGCGTTATGAATACGGTATGTTCACCCAGAACATTGTCCATGGCGAGCAAATCGAAAAGCCAGACCATTGGCTGCGTCACGGTAATGTCTGGGAGATTGAGCGTTTAGAATATTCGCACCGTATTAAGTTTGGTGGCCATACCTTTGTGCAAACCGATAGTGATGGTCGACAACATTATTGTTGGGTAGACACCTCTGACGTGTTAGCGGTGGCCTTCGATACACCAATTCCAGGCTACCAGAATGGTACGGTGAATACACTGCGCTTATGGAAAGCCGTCGCCACCGAAGAGTTTAATTTGGATGAATTCAATGCGGGAGATTATGCGGAAGCGGTCGCCACCAAGATTACTGCCGAAAATATTACCATGGTACTGTATCCCAACGATGCTAATGAGAATGGCAAAGAGTTGCGGCTGCGCCAGCAATACTTTTTTGCCTCCGCTAGCTTGCAGGATGTTATCGAGCACTGGGTGGCGCAGCATGGTGAAGACTTTAGCGAGTTTGCCGCTAAAAACTGTTTTCAATTAAATGACACGCATCCGAGTATTGCTATTGC
>SXIZ01000186.1 GCA_005779525.1 Methylococcaceae bacterium | reverse complement strand
CAAGAAGGTAATATTGGCTTGATGAAAGCGGTAAAACGTTTTGACCCGTCTATGGGCGTGCGCTTGGTTTCATTTGCCGTACACTGGATTAAAGCTGAAATCCATGAATATGTGATTAAAAATTGGCGTATCGTTAAAATCGCCACCACTAAAGCCCAACGTAAATTATTCTTTAATTTACGTAAGTCCAGAAAATCACTCGGCTCATTATCGCAAGATGAAGCCACTGCGATTGCAGATGATTTAGGCGTAGATATCAAAAATGTGTACGAAATGGAGCAGCGTCTTAGCAGTCAAGACATGGCCTTTGACATGTCATCGGACGACAGTTCTGAGGAAGAAGACTATGCTGCACCAGTCAACTATTTACAAGCCCATGCCGCTGATCCTGCGGTATTGCTCGAAAATGCTGACTGGGACGAACACGAAGAAGACAAATTATCCAATGCCTTGTCTGAATTAGACGCCCGCAGTCTGGATATTTTATCCAGCCGCTGGTTAGCCGAAGAAAAATCCACTTTGCATGAGCTCGCCGAACGTTATCAGGTATCCGCCGAACGTATCCGGCAGTTAGAGCAAAATGCGATGAAAAAATTAAAAGCTGCCGTTACCTTAGCGGCTTAAATCTCTGGGCCTACAAGGCAGATTCTCTGCCTTGTAGGCAGCTTGCCTTTAGCGCAATACCCCCTATTCTTCTCCACCCCACCCCCACAAAGCCAAATGTTTGAAAGCCTGGGTTAGTGACCTGGGTGATATTGCTTCATACTCCAAAGCCTCTGCAATGCTAGCATCTTAGGTGTTGATAATTAAGCGTGGACAACCCAGATGATGCGGTAAGTGATGCCGTCTTTGATCAGGATGCTCGACAATCGGGCGTAGTCCATCCTGGTAGACGAGTAGAATGCATTCCATGCACCAAAAAAGTATAAATTTACTCCAGCGGATTCTATAAAAGCACTTTTTTCAGACCGCCAAAATTCTAACTTTCGTCATTCCAGGAATTAATTCTTTGTTGCATGGAATGCACCCTACTTGACTAACATTTACTGATTAATTTTGAATATTTGTAGCATTATTTGGGTTACTCTGACAAATGAGCATAAAGAGGCTATTGCTAAAAATACCCAAATTACTGCAAACTGTCGCGATGATTGATCAAAATACCCAATTACATCTATCGTGCAAAACGCTAAATTAATCCAAATAGCATCACGAATATAAGCTACTAATTCGTTAATGTAACCAGTGCGCCTTAAATCTGCAATTATTTGTGAATTCATGCTAATCAAAATGGCTTTGCTTGTTGCAATAAACCCAACGAAGATACTTGATACACTTAACTCAGCACCAACGCTTTGCTTTCTGCCGTTATTTTTCCAGCGATGCAAAGCTTTTCGAAGTCAGATTTTAATCGACTGACTTCTGTTCTGACCGAGGTTTTATCTAAGTTATGCCATGCATAAACCGATGATATATTTGAGTAATGAAATTATATCATCGGTTTTTTGGATCCCCAGGAAGTGCGATTAGCAGGAAAATGAAATGCTTTGACGCCAGCGTTACCAAGTTTAATTTATGCTCTGTAAGAGGCTTTGCACGCCGGTTCCTGTCCGAGTTATTTGTCGATATTAAATGGCGTCTAATTTGGCCTGAAAAAACCTGCCAAGCTTTTTTTGAATTTATGATCAAAATAATTGGGGGCGAGTAGTTACCTATTTTGATAAGATTGTTTTTTTGCTTCGATTGGATAATTCTAGCAAGCAGCGCGGTAAGAGGGATTAGAAGCGCAAAGTCACCGCATTAGATGTTAGCCAAATATCGACGCGTAACTAATGTACTGATCAGCCCCCTCAATTACCTGATGAGACTACCCAGCCGCGGAAACAATACTTTAGCAGCAGGCATCGGCACCTATGGCTACGAACCCAACGTCAGCGACCTCTTTGGCATCCCCAGAGCCATTTAGGCGGGCGCCGTGGCGATGGATGTTCCGATGACGCTTATCAACGGCATCAACGACGGCAACCCACAAAAACTCAAAGCCTAGACCCTGCAAACGGGGTGCCTCATTTACAATTATCGGGTTTCATATAGCTTATCTGACAACTGTGCCTTGAAAAAACTTAACCAGAAAGTTTGCTGCGCAAAACAAAGCTGTATACACTCAAGCACATTATTTGGTCATCTCCTTGCACTATGTCCCACGACCACAGTTACAAACTACTCTTCTCCCATCCTGAAATGATTGCCGACCTGCTCAAAGGCTTTGTGCATGAGCCCTGGGTGGCGCAATGTGATTTCAGCACTCTGGAAAAAGTCAGTGGCAGCTATATCAGCGATGATCTACGTGAACGCGAAGATGATCTCATCTGGCGCATACGCTGGGGCGAAGAGTGGTTGTATGTTTACTTGTTACTGGAATTTCAATCCACCGTCGATCACTTTATGGCCGTCCGCATCCTGGGCTATCTGGCGCTACTGTACCAAGACCTGATTCGCGCTGACGCCCTGAAAGCCCAGGACAAACTACCCCCCGTGCTGCCCATCGTGCTTTACAATGGTGAACGATGCTGGCAAGCCCCAGTACAATTAGACTCACTTATCCATCCCGCACCTGCTGGCTTAGAAAAATATCGGCCACAGCTGAGTTATTTATTGCTGGACGAAGGACGCTTTGCTCACGCGGAGCTGGCCAGTCTCAAAAACTTAGTGGCTGCGCTGTTCCAGCTGGAAAACAGCCGTAGCGAACACGATATTCAAGCCGTTCTTGAGCGCTTAATCGACTGGCTTAAAGCCCCTGAACAAACCAGTCTGCGCCGCGCTTTTACTGTCTGGCTGAATCGTGTACTATTACCTGCAAAAGTAGTCAACCCAGATTTTACCGAACTCAACGATCTTCAAGAGGTACACACCATGTTAGCAGAACGCGTAAAACAATGGACGCAAGCGTGGCGTCAAGAAGGCCTGATAGAAGGCCTGATAGAAGGCATGGAAAAAGGTATGGAAAAGGGCATGGAAAAGGGTCGGCAAACTGAGGCTGCAAAACTATTTTTAGTCTTACTGGAGTCGAAATTTGGTGCGGTGGGATTAAATGTGCAAGAAAAAATCAAGGCGGCTAGCCCAGAGCAAATAGAAACGTGGACGAAACACGTTTTTAAGGCTAAAACCCCCGAAGATCTTCTGGATAGCTGATTATTTGGGGTAAAGATTCGCGGGAGAATCACAGTCAAAAATGAGCGCTTGCTTAAACAGTCTCGACAAGATCAAACCAACAGGTCAGGTAATATCTTTGTTTCTACCGGAGTGATCGAAGAATCAAGCGCACCTATAAGACTTAAGGTGCAACAACCAACAGGCATTGCTCTGTATTTAGCTGAGCATCACAAGCAACGGTAAAACCTTAGCGTTAGCGCAAACCAAAATTAGCGTATTACCGAAAGAGTTGCCGCAAAATCCACTGGTATTAAACGTCTCACACACCACGACCCATCCCGATAAATTATTAGTCTTGTTTTCCTGCCAGCATCATGAAAGTCATTATGAAGGCAAACCGCGATACGATGCGCTAAACTGGCTGGCTTATAGGATGCTGCCGAGTTTACGAGGCGCATCGGTCGCGAACGTTGCGCCTCGTAAACTCGGCACAACCTATCTTTGGCACACCTTATCGCGTTGTAAAGACCTACATGACAATAAAACTTTATCCGCAAACCCCGCCATTATCTCCAACAGCTACGGACGTGGACACAGTGTACTCATGGGCTTTGATTACTTTCGCCAACTCAGGAATTAATTTTTGGTGCATAGAATGCACCCTTGACTACTTTGCTAGCTCCGATTAGCCTAGTGTAATCGGAGCTAGACGGGCTTTATAAGCAGGTTTCACGACGATATGGAAACGAAGGATACTGAGCTGCGGAGTCGGTTTAATTGACAACTCCACAGCAGACCATCAAGTTGTAAATCGTGAGATAAAAAAGCCAAGAAATTTAAGAAAAAGAGATTATTCAACAGGAAACTCGAGTGGTTTAGTGCTGATATTGAAAAGATCAACATTCGGCACGGAGACACTAGCATCCAGAGCTTCGACGTTCCTAACTCTGTTCCAAGTTGATGCAGAAACTGTTGTTAAAGGCTTACCAGTTTTATCAAAATCCAAAGACTGTATTTTTATACCGCCATATTCTAAAGTGATGATTTCTCTCAGTGCATCATCACCAGCGGTTGCCGAACCTTCAATCTTACTGATACCAACTAAACCAAGTTGAATGCTGAACGGTGCAAAATGCGTTTGTCCGGTCATATTGACAAAAATAAAATTTACCGATCTGAAAAATTTACCATTCGCCAGATTAAGGAATAACGCGGGTGATGACTTGTCAATTCTTTTGGTAATGGTCAGCGGATTAAAACTGACCTTGCCCGCCCCTGCACCGCTTGATGTGCTTCCGATGCTGAGTATATTCTCACTGCTGTAGGCAATACTTTCGATTGCAATGCAACCTGTGTCGGAGGCATTACCTACCAAGTTCATATTGAGCATAGAATCCCCTGCTATCGGTTTCGAGCCCGGTTGTCCTTGAAAGCAAGCAAAAACATACAACTGGGCCCAGGATGTGACGGGAAGCACCAAGAGTAAAGTAGCGAGCAATTTAGCAGCGCAAAGACGAGAAGAATAGATTTTCATGGTTTGTACCTAAAGCTTAGAATTGTAAAAAACACGCAATCTTATTACGCACTGTTTGACTAATGTTGTCAAACAGTTATTTTCATCTTGTGCGTCAATAAAACATTATAAAACATAGGCTTTTAAGATGTCCGTCCGGAAATCATGCTACAGAAAGCGCTAATTAAGGAGACCCACAATACCGCAATGCCAATTAATCCTCCAAATGCACGGCTAAGATATCGCACTTTGCATGGTGTAATAAGCTATCGGCTGTTGACCCTAGTAGAAAGCCTAGACCATGACTTTTATGGGCGCCCACTACGATTAGATCTACCTGCAGGCGTTCCGCTAAGCGCAGGATTTCTTGCTGCGGTGCTCCCCAAATTAACCAGCAGTTTTGCTGCGATATTCCTATGCTAGCGGCAGCGTTGAGCAAACGCTGTTTTTCGTGCTCTAACGCCTGGTAGTCGGTCACTTTATCTAGCGCAATACAGGTGCCGTAGGTAGTATCTGGCATTGCAATATCATCTAGGACATGGACTAAGCTTAATTGTGCCTGATACGCTTGCGTGAGTTGCTGCGCTTTTGCCACGACGTGCTGGGCAGCATTGGCGTAATTGAGCGTGATTAAAATATGCTGGTAACGGTGCATAGGAAATCCTTAGATTTGTGATTGAGATTGCTGGCGGCATGCTTTAAGATGACTTATTCTAGATGGGCCGCAAATAGGTACACCCTCAGTATGTAGAACCGCAGTGGACAAAATGAACAGTTTTAATCGAATTTTATTTGCTGGCGATCCTCACGGCTGCTTCGACAGCATTATACAGGCAGTGCAGCAATATCAACCTGAAGCGGTGGTGATGTTGGGCGATTATTCTTTAGAACATTCTTTGGAAGAATATTTAAAGCCGATTGCCAGCTTAACGCAAATCTGGTGGATTTATGGCAATCACGATGTTGCAACTGAGCATGATTATAGCTTTTTGTTCGAAAGTGCCTATAAAGATTTTAGCTTGCATTTAAAGGTGAGTGAAATTGCAGGGCTACGCATTGCGGGCTTGGGGGGGATTTTTATGGCTAAAAATTGGTATCCTCCTGCACTCGGACGCTGGGAAGATCAACAACATTGGTTACGTATGCAATCAGGGCATGTGCGTCGATTAGGGATGCCGATCAAATTGCGGCATTCCATTTGGCAACATGAGTTTAATTATATGTGTGCCAATATCAAAGCTGATATTTTAGTCACGCACGAAGCCCCCAGCTGTCATCGCTATGGCTTTAGTGCTATCGACGAGCTTGCCAATGCGATCGGCGCCAAGCATATTTTCCATGGTCATCAACATGAATACTACAATAATAGTGTGCTTGCACATATTGCGGTAACAGGCGTGGCTAAAGGTGGGGTGGTTAATTTGCAGGGTGTGGAATTATTTAAAGGCGCGTAAAGCCGTTTATCCGAGATAACTGCGCACCTGTTGTAAAAATAGCTCTGGGACTTCCACATGTAGCCAGTGCCCTACTCCCGCTAAAAACTCGATGTCCGCATGGGGAAAAATTGCTGCAAAGCTATCTGGCTGAACAAATTGCGAATTGCCGCCTGCCAAGACTTTAAGCGCTTTGACGCATGGCGATAATTGCCCTGTCTCTGGAAAGGCAATTATCCCAGGGGCGGCTTGTTTAAAGATGTTTAAATCGATACGCCATCGGTAATTCCCGTTTTCTAGCACCAGATTTTGCAATAAAAACTGCCGAAAACTGCTATCGGGAATACGCTCGCTTAAAAAGTCATCTGCCTGTTTGCGATTGGCTAATTCCTCTAACGGTAAACTGCAAAGGGCGTCGATCATAGTATCGAAGCTGTGTTGATAAGTTACTGGAGCGATATCGACGATGATAACCTTGCCGAGCAGTTCTGGATGTTGCAGAGCGAGCCACATTGCCACTTTCCCGCCCATGCTGTGTCCAATAATATGCACCGACTCCAGCTGCTGCGCTTGGATAAATTGCTGCACATCCTGCGCCATACTGGGATAGTCCATGTGCGGCGCATGCGGTGAGGCACCATGGTTGCGCTGATCTAACACGAACACATGATACTGTTCGCTTAACAGTTTGGCGATGCTACGCCAGTTACGTGCGGAAGCAAAAAAACCATGCAAGATAATAACTGGGGGGCAGTTAGGGCTGCCAAATTCTTCGTAGGCTAAGTTTAACATCGGCATTAGACGAAAATATACCCAGCACCCATGATGCCACCAAATACACCGCCCCACACTACCAGCCAACCCAGATGTTCCGCAATAATCGCCTCGACCATTTCTTTGACCATTTTTGGGGTGAGTTCATTTAAGCGCTTATCAATCACCACTTCGATTTTGCTGACCAGATCTGTGCTAATTTTGTGACTGTCTAACCCGTGCTGTAAGGCCGCTTTAAATGCCTCAGATTCCACCATATCGTGCAAGATGACCTGCATTTTTTGGGTAAAAGGTTCTTTGATGGGTGCCAAGGCGGGCTCTCCGCCCATCATCATGAGCATGCCGCCGAACGAAGACTCCATAATCGCCGCCACTAAACCCGCGAAGACTTTATCAAAATCGACCGCCTGTAATAGCGGATCTAAATTCAGTACTTTGGGCCCTTGCTGCTCTTCAACTTGGATAAATTGTTCAATATTGTTGACGGTAAAAAACTGCTGCATCATCAAATTTTTGATCGAGGCTTTAAATTCTTCAAACCGCTCCGGGATCACACCCGAACCATAGAGAAACGGGACCTTCTCAAATAACATGTAGATGGCTAGCCAATTGGTGATCGCACCAGATAGCGCAAAAAAGCCAATGTTTTTGATCAAGGTTTGCTGCCAGGGGCAGACATAGCCAATCACAATCAAAATGACTGCGATAAAATTAGTCACAAAACTTTTATTCAGTAATTTTTTCATGAGTACAAGCGAATAGCGGACATTTTAAGGATGCAAGCTTTGCGGGGAAAAAGGCTGCAAAGCTTGCTAACAAAAACCTAGCGCGGGGACAAAACCCTATAGTCTACCGCGCTAAATTGTATCTGTTAATTATTTAAACGGGTGTTCTAAGATTATCGTTTCTTCCCGATCTGGTCCAGTAGACAAAATAGCGACTTTTACGCCAACTAACTCTTCAATTTTGCGAATATAGGCTTTGGCATTTTCGGGGAGTAAGGCAAATTCTTTAATGCCTGCGGTGCTTTCTGTCCAACCCGGCATGTGTTCGATGACCGCCTCGCATTCAGCGTAATTGTCCGCTCCTAGGGGGGCCACCGATACGAGTTCACCTTTAATCCGGTAAGCATTACAAATACCGATTTGTTCTAGACCATCCAACACATCCAGTTTGGTTAAGCAGATGCCACTGATGCTGTTGAGCTTGGCTGATTTGCGCATAGAGACCGCATCAAACCAGCCCGTTCTGCGTTTACGCCCAGTGGTGGCACCAAATTCATGGCCTTTAGTCCCTAAATGCTCGCCATCAGCATCGTGTAATTCACTGGGAAAAGGACCATTACCGACGCGGGTTGAATAGGCTTTAGTGATACCTAAAACATAATCCAAATCCAGCGGCCCAACACCGCTCCCAGTGGAGGCGCCGCCTGCTGTGGTATTGGAGGAGGTGACATAAGGATAAGTCCCATGATCAATATCCAGCAACGCACCTTGCGCACCTTCAAACAAAATATTTTCCCCAGCTTCACGGTAGGCATACAAACGCTCGGAAACATCCGTCAGCATCGGCAGAATTTGGGCGCCTAGGCTCAAAGCCTCATCTAAAATAGCTTGATAATCTACTGGTTCAGCATGATAGAAATTGACCAGCATGAAATTATGATAATCCACCAGCTCACGCAGTTTTTCGGCAAAACTGGCCGGGTCACGCAAGTCACCCGCACGTAGACCTTTGCGTGCAACTTTATCTTCGTAGGCGGGGCCAATTCCGCGCCCAGTTGTACCTATCGCCTTACTGCCGCGCGCATGTTCCCGTGCCTTATCAATCGCAACATGCACAGGTAGAATTAAAGCACAGGCTTCGCTAATCAATAAACGTTCACGCACTGAAACTCCAGCGAGTTCCAGGACTTCGATTTCTTTAAGTAACGCATCTGGAGCTAAAACCACACCGTTGCCGATCATACATTGCACGCCAGCACGTAGAATGCCTGACGGAATTAAATGCAACACAGTTTTTTCACCGTTAATGACCAGGGTATGCCCTGCATTATGTCCACCTTGAAAACGGACAACCGCAGCGACTTGATCGGTCAATAAATCCACCAGCTTACCTTTACCTTCGTCACCCCACTGTGTGCCGATGACAACGACATTTTTTCCCATGATTATTCCAAAAACTTAAACGAGGGGTTTTACAACCCAGGATTGATTTTCTTTAACTAAAACCGCTGTGCAACCCAGTTGTTGCGCATTACCCACTTGCCCAGGTAATTGCTGTAATACCGCCTGACCTTGTGCGCGTAAATCTCGGATCACATCTTCTAAGCTTAGCTCATTACCCAAAGGGGCGAAGATTAAACCCGTGTGTTCCGCGGTGATGGTGTTTTTACCCAAGACCGTCAGCAGCTTTAAGTCAGCACTAAAACCTGTCGCCGGACGCGCGCGTCCAAAGACCGCACCAATATTATCGTAACGCCCGCCGCGTGCAATTTCACGGCCTACTCCTGGCGCAAACGCTGCAAAGACAATACCTGTATGATAATGGTAACCGCGTAATTCTGCGAGGTCAAAACTGATAGGCAAGGCAGGAAATAAACGACTGAGTTGCTCCGCCATGGCTTGCAAATCTGCTAATGCTTGTTTAACTTCTGCGCTGGCGTGGGTTAAGATTTGTTGTGCCTGCGCTAATATGGGTAGACCACCATTGAGCTCGGGCAAGGCTAAAAACATCTTAGTGAGCTGCGCCGACAACGCAAAGCTGGCTAATAATTCGTGTAATTCGGTAATGGCTTTGCGTTGCAGCACATCAAATAATGCGGTTTCTTGCGCTTCCGTTAATCCCGCCTGCTGTGAGAGGGCGCGGTAGATGCCGACATGCCCTAAATCCAAATGCACATTTAAGACCCCGCTATGAGCGAGCATTTCCAGCATTAAGCGAATAATTTCCATATCGCTTTCTTGCCCAGCATGTCCGTAAAGCTCAGCACCAATTTGCATAGGACTGCGGCTTTTTTCTAAATGATCACCACGCGTATGTAAAATCGTGCCCACATAGCATAAGCGGGTTGGCCATTCACGTTTGAGATTATGTGCATCAATACGCGCAACTTGTGGAGTCATATCCGAGCGTATGCCCAACATTGCACCACTAAGCTGATCGGTGAGTTTAAAAGTTTGGAGATCTAAATCCCGACCCGAACCCGTTAACAGCGAATCGAGATAATCGATAAAAGGTGGAATCACTAGTTCGTAGCCCCAACAGGAAAACACATCCAGTAAGTGACGACGTAAACTTTCCAGAGACTTAGCGTCTTCCGGCAACACTTCTTCAATACCATCGGGCAACAGCCAAGGGTCTTTTTGTAACATTTTTAGGTATCCACTCAAACAAAACGCTCCGCATAAGCGGAGCGTTTAATAAATTAATTACTTAATCGAGAATTTTACTATTTCTGCTTCTTAAAGTATTTAAAGAATTCAGATTCAGGATCTAAAACCATTAAATTCCCAGAACGCTGGAAAGTATCTTTGTACGCATTCATACTACGGTAAAAGCTGAAAAACTCTAAATCTTTACCATACGCTTGGGCGTAAATTTCGGAAGATTTCGCATCACCTTCCCCTTTTAGAATCTCCGCATCACGGTAAGCATTCGCCAGAATAATCTCGCGTTGCTTATCGGCATCCGCGCGAATCCGCTCGGCAGCCTCTGACCCCTGAGAACGAAACTCTCTGGCTACACGTTCACGTTCGGCTTCCATTCTTAGGAACACCGAATTACTCACTTCGCTGGGTAAATCAATGCGTTTAACTTGTACATCGATAATTTCAACCCCCAGAGATTTTGCAATCAAGGCGGTATTTTTAACCAAGGCTTCACGGATCATGCCACGGTCAGTAGACACTAATTGTTTAATTTCGCGTTTACTGAATTCGCTACGCAAAGCATCTTTAATCACTTGGTCTAAGCGAATATTCGCCTGCATAGGATCGCCAGACACTGCGGTGTAAAAAGTATCGACGTCACCAATCCGCCATTTTACAAAAGAATCAACAATAACGTTTTTCTTTTCTGCAGTTAAAAAGCGTTCTGGCCGAGAATCCATGGTCAAAATACGTGAATCAAACTTCTTCACGTTGTTGATGAATGGAATTTTAAAGTATAAACCCGGCGTGTAATCGGATTTTACTATCTCACCTAATTTGAATTTGATGGCTTTTTCAGTTTGCTTGACCGTAAACACCGACATCATCAAGATGGTAATCGCTATGCCTAACGGCACTAGGATCTTATTAATATGCATTAGCGCCCCCTGGTTTCACGGCCACGCGCCGCCGAACGAGCATCGTCCTGCGCAGCGGTGGATTTAGGATTAGTCGAAGTGATCGCCGCTTGTGATGGCGGTGTCAGTTCAGGCTCGACAGCGGTTTGTTTCGCCAATTTATCTAAAGGTAAATACAGCATGTTATTGCCACCTTTAACATCAACCATGACCGTGCTGGTGTTACCCAATACGTTTTCCATGGCCTCAATATACAAGCGTTGCCGCGTGACTTCAGGCGCTTTCGTGTATTCGCCTAATAAATGCGTAAAACGACTGACTTCCCCTTCGGCTGCCGAAATCACACGGGATTTATAAGCTTCACCTTCTTGGGTTTTTCTAGAGGCTGCACCTCTAGCTTTTGGAATAACATCGTTAGAATAGCCTTCCGCCTCATTGATTAAACGCTGTTTATCTTCCCGCGCTTTAATCGCATCTTCAAAAGCCCCTTGCACTTGTTCAGGTGGCTGAGCGTCTTGCAAATTCACACTGGTAATCAAAATACCGGAGTTGTATAAATCCATAATGGTTTGGATTTCTTTCTTGATTTCTGCAACAACTTCAGTGCGACCTTCGGTTAAGACAAAATCCATATTGCTATGCCCAATCACGCCGCGCTCAACACTCTCGGTGACTTGGCTCAAGGTTGCAACGGGATTGTAGACATTAAACAAGAATTCGCGCGCGTCTTTTACTTGATATTGCACCGCTAGACGCACATCGACGATGTTTTCATCTTTGGTGAGCATTAACGCTTCTTTAGGCACAGAGCCGGAGGCTTGTCCACCACCGCCAGAACGATAGCCCACTTCTAAAAAGCGTTGTTGCGAAATATTCACAATATCAACATTTTCAATCGGATTGGGAATATGCCAATTCAAACCCGGTTCGGTGGTTGCTACATATTTACCAAAACGCGTTTCCACGCCACGGTTTCCCTCATCGACGATATAAAAGCCACTGAAGGCCCACAGCACCACGATGCCAGCCCCAAGATAACCTAGACTTTTCAAGGATGCGCCATTAGGAGCGTCTCCGTCACCGCCATTATTGCCTCCGAACAGGCGGCCTAATTTTTCCTGTAGGGATTTGATCGCCTCATCTAAATCAGGGGGGCCTTTTTGGTCATCACGACCACTCCAAGGGTCTTTCTTATCGCCGCCAGGCTCATTCCAAGACATACATATGCTCCATAGAGGATAACGTCAAACACATAACTCACTTAAAGGCATCGCAGAGAGGGTTTTCTCTGACATGCCCAGCGCTCCAATAACTCATAATTCTATCGTAAATAAACACATCTCTATCCACATAACCCGCACTATAAACATTAGTGCGTGCTTAAACACATGGGTTTCAATTTGTCCACTCCTGCTCTTACAGTTTATCCTGCACTTGCCGTCTGTAAAGCGAGACCGCCTCACCCGGTTTTTGGTCAGTTACAAGGTTAACTGATAGGGTGAATTTCTACCGTTTTCAATACCCCGAGATTTTTTTTATCCATTTCCAATGTCAGCTCGCAGCCACCGAAATCATCAGACTGCTCATTAATAATTCGAGCGACGTCAAATAATTTAGCGCGTATGCCAGCTTGCGCAGGAGAAAGATAGCAATGCAATTTTACTTTGCTGCTGACAAATAATTCAGCTAACGCTTGCCGGAGTAGATCAATGCCTAAGCCGTGCTCTGCCGAAAGCCAGACGCGAATAGGTTTATCGTGCTCATCACGATCTATGCGAGGCTCAATGTCACTCAATAAGTCAATTTTATTAAACACCTGTAATTGCGGTACTTTTTCCGCACCAATATCCGCCAGCACTTGATTGACCTGAAAAATCGTGTCATCACGATCTTCAGCATTGGCATCGATCACATGTAATAACAAATCTGCCTCAGTCGCTTCTTGTAAGGTAGATTTAAAGGCTGCAACCAGTTCATGGGGTAAGTGTCGAATAAACCCTACCGTATCCGCCAACACCATTTCAGTGCCTTCAACTAATTGACAATGGCGTAAAGTAGGATCTAAAGTCGCAAATAGCTGATCCGCAACATAGATACCCGCACCTGTAAGTTGATTAAAGAGCGTTGATTTGCCAGCGTTGGTATAACCGACCAATGAAACCGAAGCAATTTCGGCTTTTTTGCGTTTACTCCGCCCCTGATGCCGCTGAGACTCTACTTTTTCAAGTTTGCGCTGAATTTGCTGGATGCGTACGGCCAATAAACGGCGGTCGGTTTCTAATTGCGTTTCACCAGGACCCCGCAGACCAATACCCCCTTTTTGGCGTTCTAAATGCGTCCAACCACGTACTAAGCGGGTTGACAGATGTTTTAACTGCGCCAGCTCAACCTGCAGTTTACCTTCAAACGTTTGGGCGCGTTGCGCGAAAATGTCCAGGATCAGGCCGTTACGATCTACCACTCTAACATTCAGAGCTTTTTCAAGATTTCGTTCTTGGCTGGGAGTAAGCGGGTGATTAAACAGGACGATATCGGCAGCGTGTTCAACGATGGCAAGGCGCAGTTCTTCTACCTTACCACTGCCAATAAAAAATTTCGCATCTGGACTCGGGCGCGAACCCGTTAACACAAACACAGGCTCGGCCCGCGCTGACTTAGCCAGTTCTTTCAGTTCGGCAAGATCTTCTTGCTCCACTTTATGCGATTTCATTGCTATGTGCACGAGTACGGCGCGTTCGCCAGTATCCGCAGGACGGTCAAACAAATGCATACTCCCTATAAGTGCGATGAATTAGCTGCATTCACTCTTCTGAGGTTTCGGTTGTATCATTTTCCTGATTAATGCGCACCACTCGTCCAGGCACAATCGTGGAGATGGCGTGTTTATACACCATTTGACTCACGGTATTTTTCAACATGACCACGTATTGATCAAAAGAATCCACCCTGCCCTGTAACTTAATACCATTCACGAGAAAGATAGACACCGGGGTGTGGTCTTTTCGAAGCGCATTTAAAAATGTATCCTGCAAATTTTGACTTTTTGACATCCAAGTTCTCCTTATTATGTTCAAATATAAATACACAGTCATGGTAAACACATCAATTTACTAACTGTTTAACGGCTAAAAGATTGACATCCAAATGTAGTTTAATTATACCAGTTATAAGCAACAGTCACCTATTCAATCACACTGATAACTGCTTGGCTACGACTATACACAATAAACTCTTTAATTACACTGGGGCCAAGCTAAACTTTTTCAAGAATACCGAAGAATATTTATCCGTGATAATATTTTTTAACCTTCCTTCCCTAGCGAGACTTAACATGACCGCAAACACTATCGCCCTCGGCCAAGCTGTCCCTGATTTCACGGCTTCTGCCACGGATAATCAAACCTTCACCCTCTCCAGTATCCATGACCAGTATGTGGTACTGTATTTTTATCCCAAAGACAGTACTCCGGGATGTACGCAGGAAGGGCTGGCATTTAGTGCGCAGCATGCCGCATTTACGGCCTTGAACTGTAGCATTGTAGGAATTTCGCGCGACAGTGTGCGCAGCCATGAAAATTTTAAAACTAAGCAGCAATTTCCGTTTCTCCTGCTCTCCGACCCTGAAGAACAATTATGTCAATTGTTTGATGTCATCAAGATGAAAAATATGTACGGTAAACAGGTTCGAGGTATTGAACGCAGTACCTTTCTGTTGGGGCCCGGAGGGATACTCTTGCACGAATGGCGAAAAGTGAAAGTTCCAGGTCACGCTGAGGCGGTGTTACAGATTTTAACTCAACATGTGGAAGCACACTCATGACTCTAGCGAATACGGCGGATAAAAAGTTATTTGTATTAGATACCAATGTACTTATGCATGATCCGGCAGCGATTTTTCGTTTCCAAGAGCATAATCTTTTTATCCCCATGATCGTTCTAGAAGAATTGGATCATGCCAAAAAAGGCTTGTCGGAGGTTTCGCGCAATGTGCGTCAAGTCAGTCGTTTTCTAGATGAACTGATTCGCGATGCTAATCAAGAAACCATTAAAGATGGCTTACCCTTGTCACGCATTGAACATGCACCTGGCAACGGCAACGACACAGGCTTTGATGGGCGCTTGTATTTTCAAACCCAGCAATTCTCAGCATTATTGCCAGAAAATATGCCAGGGCAACTCGCTGACAATTCAATCTTAAGCATTGTGCTGGCATTGACCAAACAACTGCCCAATACCAAAGTGATTTTGGTTTCCAAAGATATCAATATGCGCATTAAGGCAGCCGCCCTTGAGCTTCCAGCCGAAGACTATCATAGCGATCAAACGCTGGATGACATCGACTTGCTTTATAACGGCGTACTTGCCTTACCCGCCGATTTTTGGGAGACCCATGGCAAAGAGATGCAGTCGTGGCAGGAAAAAGAGCGTACGTTTTACCGCGTCACTGGACCCTTGATTGCCGATTGGTACCCGAATCAATTTTTGTATTTAGAAGCGCCTGATGGTTTTGAAGGCAGCGTCAAAAGTTGTGAAGGCCTGACTGCCGTCATAGAATTAGCCAAAGACTACCGTTTGCCGCATAACAATACCTGGGGAATCAGTGCTAAAAATCGGGAACAAAACTTTGCGCTGAATGCGTTACTTGATCCTGATGTTGATTTTGTGACCTTACTCGGTACTGCCGGGACCGGCAAAACCTTATTGGCCCTGGCTGCAGGTCTGATGCAAACGTTAGAACGTAAGGGCTATCACGAAATTGTCATGACCCGCGAAACTGTTTCCGTCGGGGAAGATATTGGTTTTCTCCCGGGAAGCGAAGAAGAGAAAATGGCCCCGTGGATGGGCGCCTTAATGGACAATCTAGAAATGCTTAATCGCCAAGGCGAGCAAAGCAATCAATGGGAACAAGCAGCCACCCATAATCTATTAATGAATCGCATCAAAATTCGTTCTTTGAATTTCATGCGTGGGCGCACCTTTTTAAATCGCTATGTGATTATTGATGAAGCCCAGAATTTAACGCCCAAGCAAATGAAAACCTTGATTACTCGGGCGGGTCCGGGTACCAAAATTATCTGCATAGGTAACTTAACCCAAATTGACACGCCGTACCTGACACCGACCACCTCCGGCTTAACCTATGTGGTCGATCATTTTAAACACTGGTCACACAGTGCACATATCACCTTAAGACGCGGTGAACGTTCGCGCTTGGCGGATTTTGCTTCAGATACATTGTAAGTATTAATCGGCTACGCTAACTTCTTGACGGTTTATGCTGTCTGGGGATAACGTGCAATTATCCCCAAAATAACGACTTGAAGCTTTTTTTGCGTAATTGCGCTTGAAAATACTCAATGCTGTATTCGCGCCCTAACACTAACAGACTATCTTCCGCCCGTATTTTAAAATGGCCTTTAGGATTAAAGTAAAACTGTTGATCTTTAACCTGATAGCCATCTGGGTGCTTTTTATGCAGGCTATTGCGCGATATCACACCCAATAATTTTAATTTATAGCGTTCTAAAGCCAACTCTGTAATAGTGCAATTTTCCATTGCCGAGCCAGATTGAATCAAAATGGTCTCCAAACGTAAATGTTGCCGATCCTGCAGTATCCCCAATATAGCTTCGAAAGCCACGGGTTGTCCTACATATTCAGCGGCGAGCAACCCCGCAATTTCAAACGGTCGAATGACATTATCGGCCCCGGCTTGATACAGTTTCTTTTCATTATCAATACGATTCACGCGCGAAATGATTTTAATAGTGGGATTCAAATAGCGACTGGTCAGGGTAATGTAGACATTGGCAATATCATCACCAGTACAGCATAAAATTTCCGTCGCCCCCCGGTTGATGCCCGCATTCAGCAAAACCGCATTATTACTAGCATCATTTTGAATCGCCAAAAACCCCGCTTTCCGCGCTAAAGCCACTTGCGCGTCACCTTTATCCAAGACGATAAATTTGTGTTTATCGTGCTGTAACTGCTTGGCAACTTCTTGACCCACCCGACCAAAGCCACAAATAATGGCAAAGCTGCGGTAACCTTCAAGTTCGGCATAGGTTTTATTGTCACGTAAAATTAACAACTTATCTTCAAATGCCGAAACAATGATAGACGTGAAAAACGCGATGACCGCCAATCCACTTAAAATCAAAGTAATCGCAACCAAACGACCACCTACGGTGTGCGGTGAAATATCCCCGTAGCCAACCGTGGAAATTGTCACGATCGCCCAGTAAAAGCCCGTATATAAATTTTCAATTTTGCCGCCTTGCGCAGGACTTTCGAAAAAGTAAATCGCCAACGTCGCAATCACGACCACGAGCCCCATAAACATCAACAAGGTGCTGAGTTCAAAGCGTTTGCTGACTAGAACATCGGTAAAAATTTTGATACTGCTCGAATATCGAAATAATTTGAACAGTCGAAACAACAGAAAAAAACGTAGCAAACGAATGGGGCGGTAGCTTGGGATAATGGCTAAGATATCGATAATCGCAAACGGCGCGCTGGCGAATTTGAATTTTTGTCGCAGAATATCCCACAGCACCTGCCTGACCTGAAACGGACAGCCCAGGTATTGAGTTTTTTCATATTCTTTAATAATCAGGACATGGTTATCGTTGTACAACCAGGCGCGTAACAAGTACTCCAGAATAAAAATCCCGAGAACCAGATTATCAAAGGAGGCAATCAGAGGATCTGCAGCTCGCCTAGACTCATACACCAGCAAGGATACGCTCGCTAAGATCAGCGCAATCATGCAGAAATCAAAATAGGTTTTTAGGCGACTTTCTGGATTTTCTAACAGATTGTAAAAAAAAGTTTTCAGACTACGATAGCGCCTAGACTGCTGTAAAGCATACGCTACCGCAATTAACCAACGTCCAAGCATGCTATTATCCTCTGATGTCTCGCTACCTAAATCCCATGCGGCTATCGCTACCCGTTTACGACTTTTTAAACTGGATCACTTTTTGTAACGGGCTTAAATTAATCTCATCCAGCACAATATTCCGTGGGCTTTGCAAAATAAAGCTGACGCACTCTGCCACATCCTTGGCATGAATCGCTTGCCCCTCAGCCTCGCCCGGCGCAAATTTGAGGTGCGTGAAAAAAGGTGTGTCTACCATACCCGGATTCACCAAGGCTACGCGCACTTGGCTTTTAGCACATTCTTCGCGTAACGCCTGCGTAAAGCCACGCAAAGCGAATTTACTCGCACAGTAAATACTACCTTTGCGACTCCCTTGCAAGGCCGCTTCAGAGCCAATAAATATCAGATCACCCTGACCCCGCTGTTTGATTTGCGGTAGTAAGGCGCGGGTGATTAAGGCATTGGCGGTAAAGTTTACAGTCATGATTTCATTGATTTGAGTATAGGAAAATTCCTCCAAAGAACCAAATAAACCAAAACCTGCGGCGAAAATCAGCGTGTCAAGCTCAGGCCATTGCTGCTGAATCAGTTTTAGGCTTTTCGGTAGTTGCGCTACTTGACTTAAATCCAGTGCAAGCGGGTGAAAATGTGGGTGCGTGTTTGAAAATTGCGCCGGATTACGAGACACGCCGATAACGTCGTGGCCCGCCTGTAATAATTGCCTCCCAATGGCGCGACCTATGCCAGAGCTTGCCCCGGTCAGCAATATACAGCGCTTTAGGAATGGCATGGAAAAAACTTCTCCTCGGGAATATAACGCAGTAATAGTGTAGTGCAAAACTCGAGCAGTTCGCGTTCTAAATCAGCGCGATAAGAAACCAGACCTTGATGATTGACCAAGGGACTCGCAAATAAACGCGCGTCTGGATAGAGTTTATGCATTTTTTTAAAATATTTTTCCGGTAAGCGAAATACGCCTAAACTCACCGAATGCAGTTGTTTTAGATCAATCAGTGCAAAGACCTGCGCAAAAAATTCCGCATACACCTGCTGATAATCGCTAATAAAAATTAAGGGATCAAAACGTAAACCAATGTTCCAGCCCCGCGCTTGTAATTTGACTAACGCTTCTAGACGCTTGTCTAAACTTGGCGCCAGCGCTTCAACATTTTCGGCAATTTGATGTGGCGCCAGACTAAAAGCCACAATGCAACGGGGGGCAGGCTCAAGCGGCATTAAACTGCGTATCTGGGTACTTTTGGTACGTAACTCCAACCACGCATTGGGTAAGCGATTAAAAAAAGGCACGAATTCTGCCGCAAAGCCACTGATGGGCTCCATGGCGAGACTATCGCCATCATAGCCGGAAAAAAAATGGATCGGCTCATCCGGCGTTGCGGCACACAGCTGCGCAATTTGCTGTTGAAAATCTTGATAATTAACAAAGAGCACATAATTAGCAGATTGATACATGCCTTGTAAAAAACAATAGCGGCAATCGTACAAACAATTTAAAACATGCGAAAAATAGTAATTGCGCTGTGCGCCAATGCCATATCCCGATGGCGCGGGCAGGATATGATGCTGATATTTTTCAGCCAAAATCAATGCTGGCTGTTGTTTTTGCAAACGAAAATTTTGCGCTTTGGGGTTAAAAACCTCGCCATAGCGCTCACAGAGCACAATCCGCGCCTGAGAAAAGCGCTGAGTAATTTGTTGCACCCGCGGGTGCGTTTGTAAATGCGATTCTATATAAATTGTTGCAAACATTACAAATACTTACCAAAATTAAGCCCTGCAAACCCGCGGCTGTGTAATAAAGATGACAGCCTAGTAAGAAAAACTTTTGTCAACCGAAAAAACCCAGTTATCATATATGGTTAGATCAGGCATCGGCATCCATGATTCTTTGACCGCCATACGCCTACCCACACCCATAACACGATAATAAAGGTGGAACTTTGAATATAGAACAATATCATGCTGTTGACAGAGAGCAATTAGCCAAAGACATTGATGCCATTGAACGCGAAATCATTGATGCGACCAGTTTTGATGATTTTAAACATCTGAAAAAAATTGAAAGCTGGGGGCGTATTTGTTCCGCGCTGGGCTATGGCACGGCTTGGATTATGCCTAACCCCATTTCTGCCTATTTAATCAGTCAGGGGAATTTTACCCGCTGGACCACGGTGGCTCATCATGTCATGCACCGCGGATACGATAAAATCGAGGGCATACCCAAACATTATACCAGCAAAGGCTTTGCTCGCGGCTGGCGTCGCTATCTGGACTGGATCGACTGGATGCATCCAGAAGCTTGGGACAAAGAGCATAACGACATCCATCACTATCGTCTGGGTGAAGAAGCTGACCCAGATCAAGTCGAACATAATATGGCGACCTTACGCGCATCCAATGTGCCGCGCTGGGGGCGATATATACTCTTAGCCATCATGGCTGCAAATTGGAAGATTTTTTATTACGCACCCAACACGTTAATGGAATATCGCGCCATTCAAGCCAAAAAAGCGGGTAAAGAGATTGCCCCCTACACGCGCGCAGATGTATGGAACCCCATGACCATTCAAGGACGCGACTTGTGGTTAAGCTGCTTATTACCCTACAGCCTGATCCGCTTTGTGGCGCTGCCGTTGGTTTTTTTACCGTTAGGGGCAGTGGCTGCGACCAATGTGTTGATTAACTCGCTTATCGCTGAAGGCATTACCAATCTGCATTCATTTTTGGTGATCGGCCCTAATCATACAGGGGAAGACGTGTTTATGTTTGATGACCGCTCCAACAGCAAAGGCGAATTTTACTTACGCCAAATTGTGGGTTCGGTGAATTACGCCTCGGGCACCAATGTGATTGATTTTCTGCATGGCTGGTTGAACTATCAAGTTGAACACCACTTATGGCCAGACATGGCCGCCAGCCAATATCAAAAAGTCCAGCCGCGCGTAAAAGCCGTCTGCGCTAAACATGGCTTGCCTTATATCCAAGAATCAGTATTTGTGCGCTTACGCAAAACTTTGGATGTCATGGTCGGTAAAACCTCAATGATTAAACCTTTCCAAAAAGCTACTGCATAAACATTGCTGCTTCTGCTGAGCTTACTGTGATCAGTAAGCTCAGTACAACGCCTCAATTATTCTAACGCCCCTCCGGCAGTTACATCCTCAAGCCGCAATTAGGCAGATTAAGTCCTAGTTCATGCAACAATGTTACACTGTGCACCTCCAACTCAGAGGTGACGGCAATGGAAACTCTCGATCAAATCACAACCACAATTGCATTGAGTATGGGCGTTGCTTGGGCCAGCGGCCTGAATTTATACGCAACCTTGCTTACACTCGGCTTTCTAGCCAATAGCGGCAATATTCTGCTGCCTCCAGACCTACAAATCCTCGCCGATCCGCTGGTGATGGGCGCCGCGGCTTTAATGTATTGCGTAGAATTTTTTGCGGATAAAGTGCCGGGCGTCGATACCGGATGGGATGCTTTGCATACCTTTATCCGAATACCTGCAGGCGCGATGCTGGCGGCAGGAGCGGTAGGTGAACTTAATCCAGGCGTTGAATTGGCTGCCGCCATTATGGGGGGCACCTTGGCGGCAGGCTCACATTTCACCAAAGCAGGCACGCGTGTCTTAATCAATACTTCGCCCGAACCCTTTAGCAACTGGTTCGCGTCCGTAGGCGAAGATATTGCGGTATTCACGGGTGTCTGGGCCTGTATTCAGCATCCCATCGTATTTCTAGTCATCTTAGCCTTATTGATCGCACTCGGCATAAAATTACTGCCACATCTACTCAACGGCGTGCGCAAAGTATTGACCGCGGTCAGAAATTTTTTCAATCGCCCAGAAGAATTAAGCTAGAGCAAAGTTAATCAACTACAACTAATACTCAGTCAATTTTAAAATATCGGGTGAAAATAAAAAAAACGTTCGTGGTGAGCTTGTCGAACCATGAACCACAAAGCCATTCGACAAGCTCTCGGCAACTGCTCCATGCGTTGCTCTACCTCCTAAATCCATGTAGTCGATGGCGAATGTAATATTTTAGTACCCGAAAAATAAAGATTGACTGAGTACTAGCACCGACATGCAATCTAAGACTTGATTAACAGCGCACTTAACTGTTGCGCCCGCAATTGCACATTATTGCTGGTCCATAAATCACTTACGACCGCGAGCATATCTACACCTTGCTGCACCAACAATGGCGCATTGTCTAACGTGATGCCCCCGATCGCACACACCGGAATCGATAATTGCTGTTTAGCCTGAAAGAGCAACTGATGATCAATCACGGGGGCGAGCGGTTTGGTGCTCGAGGCAAAACAAGCACCAAAAGCGACATAATCCGCCCCTTGTTGCTGATAGAACCGCGCCTGTTCCAAACTGCCATAACAAGACACCCCGATAATTTGCTGCGGCAATTGCGCCCGCGCACTGGCAAAATCTACATCATGCTGCCCAATATGCACACCATCGGCAGCAATCGCCTTTGCCAACGCAATACGATCATTAATAATAAACAGCGCATGCTGCTGACGGCAAAGCGCCTGCAAATCACGCGCCAGCTCCAACAATTGCGCATCACTGCGCTGTTTATCTCGTAGTTGCACAATCTTAGTACCGCCAGCTAAAGCTTGGGCAACCTGTGCAAGTAAAGTGTCATCTGGCGTCAAAGACGCGTCGGTTAAAGCGTATAAACCATTTAGCATAGATAGAAATCGAGATCAAACTGCGGGTAAGTGAATTGGATAATTTTGATAGCGATAATTTTACCAGCAACAACTGTAGAGATAATCGCTAATTGACGCGATAGAACAAAATACCCCTAACGTGATAACGTGCGCCGATAGGATGTGCCGAATTAAGGAGGAGCATTGTTCGAGTCATTCAATGCTTTTGCCGGACGGGGCTTGCAGCACCGTCCGTAATGTTCTGCATTTATCAAAACGTTTGGCATCTGCATAACGGCAGTGACGGGGTAACAAACCCCGTCACGCTCAGGGCACACCTTATCGCTTTTAAATATTGAGGCTTTCAGGTGAAGTTAAATCATGAAAATCAGTAATCCAGTTTAATGTTTTTCTTTCCATGATCCCGTCAAGAAAAATTAATAAAGCTTCAGTTGATCTGTTGCCAGAGGCTAGCATAATAAGCCTAAGAAGATTAGGTGCTCCTGATTTAAGGAAGTTTGTTACAGCGAAAGAATTTCTACGATAGCTTGCTTTCGCCAAAAAATTAAAAAACTCTTCCCCAAATGACTCAGAAACTTGAAGGTCAGAAAGTGGTGGGAATAGTTTTTTATAATCTTCCGCGTAAGCAGAAATTGTGTTTTTGACGAGACAGGCTGATGCAAGGATATCGGTCAATTCATTTAAAATCTGGTGTACCGCTTCTGCATGTTTTTTTTTATGCGAAGATACTTTG
>SXIZ01000185.1 GCA_005779525.1 Methylococcaceae bacterium | reverse complement strand
GTTGACATGACCACTGGTCGTCCACAAGTGGTATCTAAATACTCAACTGAACAAAACGGTCAAGATGTAAATACTGTTGGCGCTTGCCCTGCAGCGTTAGGTTCTAAAAACCAACAACCAGTATCTTACTCACCACAAACTGGTTTGTTCTACGTTTCTGGTAACCACTTATGTATGGAATATGAACCATTCGAAGTTTCATATACTGCTGGTCAACCATACGTTGGTGCTACTTTGAACATGATGCCTGCTGGTGCAGACGTTATGACTGGTAAACCAGATGGTACTACCAACTTAGGTCAGTTCACTGCGTACGACGCTAAAACTGGTAAAATCGCTTGGTCTAACAAAGAGCAATTCTCTGTATGGTCTGGTTCAGTAGCAACCGCAGGTGGCGTAGTTTTCTACGGTACTCTGGAAGGTTACTTGAAAGCGGTTGACGCTAAAACCGGTAAAGAGTTATATAAATTTAAAACTCCTTCCGGTATTATCGGTAACGTCAGTACTTGGAGCTACGGCGGCAAACAATATGTTGGCGTATTGTCAGGTATTGGTGGCTGGGCTGGTATCGGTATTGCTGCAGGCTTAGACGACGGTACTGATAAATCTAGTACTGAAGGTTTAGGTGCGGTAGGCGCATATAGAAGTTTAGGTTCTTACACCAAATTAGGTGGAACTTTAACTGTATTTGCATTGCCTAACTAAGCAATCCTACTCAGAGGTGTTAATCACCTCTGCTGCTCAAGTAGAAGCCCTGTTCGATTTTCGATCAGGGCTTTTTTGTTTATAATTGTTTTTCGTTTTTTCTCTTTACTGTGGAGTAGCGCATGACCTTCTCGTTAAATTACAAGTCGCTTTTATGGGCAATAGCTGCAACTAGCTTTTTCGGTACTACAGCCCTTGCAACTGAAACGTTCAAAGTCTGTGCTGACCCCCTTAATCCACCTTATTCTGATAAAAACGGCAATGGTTTTGAAAATAAAATTGCCGAGCTCTTTGCCAAACAATTAGGGCAAAAACTGGAATACACTTGGTTTCCACAACGCATGGGTTTTATTAATAACACCCTAAAAGCGGAGGTCGATGGCAAAGAAGGCGTGTATAAATGTGATGTTGTCATGGGAGTCCCTGCTGGCTACGACCAAACTGCTACCACTGAACCTTATTATCATTCGACCTATGTATTGTTAATCGCCAAAGGCCGTGGCTGGGACGATATTACCGATACCACGCAACTGGCGAATTTACCGTTAGAAAAGCAGGAAAAGCTGCACATCGCCATGTTTGATCGTGGTCCAGGCACCACATGGCTGCAGTATGTTGGCTTATTAGATCAAGGGATTCCTTACCAGACCATGTCTGGCGATAGCGAAAACAATACCGCGATGCGTATCGATCAAGACATCAAAGCCAAAAAAATTGATATGGTGGTGCTCTGGGGACCGTTAGCAGGTTATGTTGTTGCGCAAAGCCCTAAAAATACCTACACCCAGTTGACTATGCCCGACAATTTACCCGGCATGAAATTTGACTTTTCGATGGCCATGGGCGTGCGCATGGGTGATAAAGAGCGTAAAGCCCAGTTGAACGATTTAATTGCCAAAAACCAAGCGCAGATTCAAGCTATTCTCGCAAAGTACAATATGCCACTATTACCAATTCCTAAAGCCAAAGCTGAAGACCACTAAAGCTTCGTCATAACCTATCTGTCAAATTTAGGTGAAATGCCCTAAAAGTGTGGGATTTCACCTACTGTTTTCTAACACTTAAACGCTTTATAATGGAACATTGCATAAGCATTTCTAAACTTATGTCTAACTATGGATTTTTTGACTTAGCATGCTCACGGTAACCAACTTAACCTCTGAACGAGATGATCGGATTCTATTTGCCAATTTGAATTTTAGTTTGCATGCAGGCGATCTTTTGCAAATTGAAGGTCAAAACGGTAGCGGTAAAACCACGCTGTTACGCATTTTGTGTGGACTTTCCAGCCACTTTAGCGGAAAAATTTATTGGCAAAATCAGGATGTAAGTCAACAATTACCCAATTTTTTACAAGCTTTGCTGTATGTTGGTCACCATGCGGGTATTAAAGCAGCGCTCACTGCGGAAGAAAATTTACGCTGGATGCAACGCCTACACCCCCTGCTCAACCGCTGCACGATTACCGAAGCCCTGAATCAAGTCGGCCTATATGGCTACGAAGATGTCCCTTGCTATGCGCTGTCCGCCGGGCAACAGCGACGCGTTAGTCTGGCGCGCTTATATCTAAGCTCGCATCCCTTATGGATTCTGGATGAGCCCTTTACAGCGATAGACAAAAAAGGAGTATTAGAAAAGGAAGCATTAATTGTTAAGCATGTGCAGCAAGGTGGTATGTGTATTTTAACCACGCATCATGATTTTGATTTGCCCAAGCAAACTATCCGCCGCATCAATCTGGATCAGCTAGCGCACACAATTACCTCTGTTGACACCACACCATCTTATTTGGTTAGCGTATGAATTTTTTAAACGCTGCCATTAAGCGGGAGCTATTGCTCGCGCTACGTAACCGTAGTGAAATTATCAATCCGCTGGCGTTTTTTTTGCTTGTTATCACGTTATTCCCACTGGCAGTCAGCCCGGAAGCCAAAGTTTTGGCCAATATTGCCCCTGGGATTATCTGGGTGGCGGCATTGTTAGCCACCTTGCTGTCTATGGATAGCTTGTTTAAAAACGACTATGACGACGGTTCGTTGGAGCAAATCGTGGTGAGTCCGCAATCTTTGGCTTTATTAGCGTTAGGCAAAGTTATCAGCCATTGGCTGAGTACTGGCTTTTTATTAGCATTGCTCTCTCCTGTCTTGGCAGTGATGTTATTTTTACCCAGCGAGGCAATGCCGGCGTTGGTGGGCAGTTTATTAATTGGTACCCCGACCTTAAGCCTTATCGGTGCAATTGGTGCTGCACTGACTGTAGGTTTACGTAAAGGCGGCGTACTGATTTCGCTCTTAGTTTTACCTTTATATATTCCTGTGCTTATTTTTGGCGCGGCCACCGTCCAAGCGGGTGCATTGAACTTGCCGATTAGCGGTCATTTAGCATTATTAGGTGCTATGATGGTTTTTACGCTGCTACTCGCACCCTTTGCGATTGCCGCCGCCCTAAAACTGAGCATACGCAATTAGCGGCGCCATCTCTGAAATTTCTCACCAGTCATGAATTACGTGTACTTATGCCAATGAACATAAAAATGCCCAAATGGTTTTACCAACTCGCCTCCCCCAAATGGTCGTATGACATTATGGGCATGCTGATGCCCTGGTTTGGTTTGGCGGCGCTGTTACTCCTGGTGACTGGAATAGTCTGGGGGCTGATGTTCGCCCCCCCAGATTATCAACAGGGGAATAGCTATCGCATCATTTATATTCATGTCCCCTCAGCTATTCTGGCGCAATCGTGCTTTATGTTAATGGCAGTTGCTGGAATTATCGGCATGGTATGGAAAATGAAAGTCGCACATATCGTCGCGAAATCTGCTGCCCCTATCGGTGCCTCGATGACCATTATCGCGCTCAGTACTGGTGCCATCTGGGGTAAACCAACTTGGGGCGCATGGTGGGTATGGGATGCGCGTTTGACTTCCATGTTAATTTTATTGTTTTTGTATTTAGGGATTATCGCGCTCTATTCTGCATTTTCGAATAAAGCCAGTGGTGATCAAGCCGCTTCGATCTTGACTTTAGTTGGGGTAGTCAATATTCCGATTATTAAATACTCCGTCGAATGGTGGAATACACTGCATCAACCCGCGTCGTTTACCTTAACCAAAAAACCTGCGATGCCACCCGAAATGTGGGTGCCTTTGTTAATCATGGTACTGGGCTATTACTGTTTTTTTGCTTATGTACTGATGGCGCGCACGCGTATCGAATTGCTGGAACGGGAACATAAAAGTGGCTGGGTCACTGCCCTGTTGACCGATACCCCATAACCTTATTCACTCACAGATTTAAACAAACACTATGGGATATTTTGCTAATTTTTCCGATTTTATTAATATGGGCGGTCACGCACTCTATGTCTGGCTGAGCTATGGCATTACGCTGGTTATTTTTGGCTATAACCTATTGGCGATCTGGCTGAAAAAACGCGCTTTCTTTACTTTTGCCAAACGCCAACTTAAACGCGAGCAACGCAACTATGACGCCTAAACGCAAACAACGCATGACTATCGCGTTATTGATAGTCTTTGGCACCGCCCTGATTGTGGGTTTGGTCATGTATGCTTTAAAGCAAAACATTAATTTATTTTATTCCACGACCCAAATCGTTAAAGGCGAAGCACCCAAAGATGCGCGCATCCGCGTCGGCGGCATGGTATTAAAAGGCAGCTTACAGCGCGATCCTAATAGCTTGCATGTGAGTTTTTTAGTGACCGATACCGCTGAAAACGTCAAAGTGGAATACACGGGCATTTTGCCGGACTTATTCCGCGAAGGCCAAGGCATCATTGCGCAAGGTAAATTAGACACTCAAGGCGTATTTCAAGCCGATGAAGTCCTCGCCAAGCATGATGAAAATTATATGCCTCCCGAAATTGCCGAAAGCATGAAAAACGCCAAACCAACCACTGAGGCCAAACCATGATTCCTGAATTAGGAGAATTTGCCTTAATCCTGGCATTATGTATCTCTGCCTTGCTAGCAATCGTCCCACTGATTGGTACCGCACGCCATAATCTGTTGTGGATGAGCTTTGCCAAACCCTTAGTGCTAGCACAATTTATCAGTTTACTGACCAGTATTCTCTGCTTAGCTTATGCTTTTGGCACGGATGACTTTTCGGTCAGCTATGTTGCCAACCATTCCAATAGCCAAGTGCCGCTGCAATATAAAATTAGCGCGGTTTGGGGAGGTCATGAAGGCTCATTATTACTCTGGGTGGTTATCTTAAGTGGCTGGACGTTAGCGGTCAGCTTATTTAGTCGTGCTCTGCCTCTGGATATGTTGGCACGGGTATTAGCGGTGATGGGCATGATTGCGTTTGGCTTTAGCTTATTTACGCTGACCACATCTAGTCCGTTTGAGCGTTATTTACCGGAATTTCCTGCCGATGGTGCAGACCTCAACCCACTACTCCAAGACTTTGGCTTAATTGTACATCCAC
>SXIZ01000184.1 GCA_005779525.1 Methylococcaceae bacterium | reverse complement strand
ACAGGCTTAATATTCGAAAAATCTTTATTATTTTTTGCCTGCGCATTAATTCCAACATTTATTAAATATGGACTTTCTACTTCTGGTACATCGAAAACTATACTTCCTCCCGAACCTTGTATTTGGGCCGCCCCCCAGACAAAAAGTGCTTTCTTTATTAAAAAATTATAGCCTGGTGGAATATTACAGATATAGCCATAATCAGAACATTGCTGAAAAGCTTTTTGTAGACTTTGAGTATCATCTGCAATTCCATCCCCAATTGCGCCAAATTGCAGTGGGCTAATAGTGGTAACCGCATATGAGTTACTCATAAGCAATACTAAAGTTATTTTTAATAGATTATTTACCATCTACTTGCCTCTTTCAATTTTTATAATTACATACTATATTTTTTTCTAGTAGCTTTCTTCATTCCGTTGGCATCGACTTACACTTCCTAAAAACATCAGTCCCCACACGGTAATATGATCAAAGCTAAATTTAAATGCTTAGCGCGTTATGATGATTTGACCTTTTAGCTTTACTTTTGCAGCGCGCATACCATCTAGTACTCTGCATGAGTTTCAAATAAACCTATTTGGCATCCACGAGTCCAAGAACCTAAAATATCATTCAGTCTGTATCGCGTAGCTGTTAATTTTTCACCTTTAAACTTGGTGAATCAGATGCTAACCTCAGTCTCCAGGCTGATATCTGATTGAATATTCGCTGATCAGTATAAAGTTAGCGTTGGATTACTTTCGTGCTATTTGATATTACTTCCATTTGGTTATGCAAGCATTTCATCTGTTAAATAGTGATCCGAATTTTCACTGTATCACCTTTAAAATTTCTAGATATTATGCTTGTAAAAAATCACTTACTAATAATTATAAAATTAATTTATGATTTATTATAAAGTTAATAAATTATACAATTTTGACAAAATAGATCCCTAACAAACGGAAATTAGAGCAGTAAAATATAACTAGGCTTACCAGTTTTTTAGTATATTTTAGTAGTTGTCTATTGTAAATATTTTCTTTTTAGGCAATTTAAACCCCATCAGGATTGAATTGATGTGCTATTAAAAGTGATTTCTAATTTTTTTGCCCAGATGCGCAGAACATCGATCCTCATACGTTTGATTTTAGCTTGATCTCCATTGCTAGGGATCAATTTCAAAGGTACTTTAACCTGCAGCTGAGTTGCTAACTCCCATCCTTGTGTTTGCCAGCTGCATTTCTTTGTTGATTTGGTTTTGCAACAGCTCTACCTGAAATTTAAACGTTTACTTATAAAGTTTAGGACTCTGAAGTTAATAATAGGCGATTTTTTTTAATTTTGTAGCACATCAGGTTGAATAAATTCGACTTTGCCAGTGTCACACTCTACTTTTTAATTATGCTTTAGTAATATTACTAAATTTTTGCTTGTACACTCCCCGAGAGTCCACAATCAGTTTCGCATGTTTTTGGATGAGATCATAATCAAAGGCCTTATGCTGTGTGGCTAGTAGCAAACAGTCATAGGATTGGATATTTTCTGGTGTGAGTTCAACACTGGTTAAATCAAAATGGTATCTACGCATCGCTGGAAATTTCGGAACATGTGGATCTGAATAAGCCACTATAGCGCCCTTTTCTTGCAAAATTTCCATTAATTCTGCTGAAGGCGATTCGCGCATATCATCAATATTGGGTTTGTAGGCTATCCCCAATACCAAAACTTTACTATTTTTAAGAGCCTTACCTTGATTATTCATGCCTTCGATAACTTTTCCAATCACCCATTGCGGCATACTGGTATTTATTTCACCCGCGAGTTCAATAAACCGCGTATTGATGCCATATTCCCGTGCTTTCCAGGTTAAATAAAATGGATCTATCGGGATACAATGCCCGCCTAATCCTGGCCCTGGATAATATGGCGTAAATCCAAAGGGTTTAGTGGCTGCCGCACTGATCACTTCGTGGATATCAATATCCATCTTATCAGCCACAATCTTCATTTCATTCACTAAACCAATATTGACGGCACGATGTATGTTCTCCAATAACTTGGTCATTTCCGCAACCTTGGTCGAACTCACAGGTACAACACGATCAATCGCTGAAGAATATAGGGCTATGCCAATTTCTAGACATTCCGCTGTTTGTCCACCGCATACTTTCGGAATGGTTCTGGTCTCAAAATTAGGATTCCCTGGGTCTTCTCGCTCTGGAGAATAAATTAGAAATATATCGTGTCCAACAAGCAAGCCGGTTGATTGCACGCGCGGTAATAATTCTTCTTCTGTCGTCCCAGGGTAAGTAGTACTTTCTAAGGAAATCACCTGGCCTTTTCGAAGATAAGGCACCAGAGTATCGGTAGTGTTGGTAACAAAACTGATATCGGGTTCTCTATGCTTATTTAACGGCGTAGGTACACAAATAATCAGGGCATCAATGGTTGCTACAACTGAAAAATCAGTCGTTGCTCTAAAACCTTGTGCTTGAGCTTGTTGAATTTTTTCCGAACTGAAGTATTCAATATAGCTTTTTCCCGCATTCAAGGTATCAACTTTGTGTTTATCGATGTCAATACCAATCACGCTGAAACCAACTTGAGCGTATCTTAAAGCTAACGGTAAACCAACATAGCCTAAACCCACAACTCCAATTATCGCTTGCTTGTCTGCTAATTTAGCTAATAGCTGATTCTTGATATTTTCCACTGATTTTTCCTGATAACACTATCCTTAAGCCCTAAACCTATTAATCTGATTGATTTAGTTCAGGAAATAATAAGCTTGTGATTGTTCCAATAAACAGTAGCACAAATCACGGCCAACACCGGCATTAAAAAATTTAAAACAGGTAACATCAAACCCAATAAGACTATACCGCCAAAAAACAAGACATTAAGGCGAGCACCTTGTAACTGTTGCTTTTGTTGAACAAATAAAATTCCAGCATTATCCATAGGATAGGCCATGTACTCTAGTGCCATACTCCAGGCACCCACCAACATCCATAGCAACGCCACAATCACATTGATTCCGGGTATCAAAGATAATAAAAGCAGCGGTAGGTTAATTTTTAATAAATACCACAAACGTTTGCATTCACTCCCCCAAGAGCGAAGTAGCGGGATATTGTGTACCACGACCGCTTCGCCCGAGAGCAGTGCTTCTGTGCGTTCCGAGATCACGCCATAAAATGGCGCTAACATGATGTTAGCCAACAGCGTAAAACTAAAAAACATTAATACGACAAAGCTGATAAAAAAAATCGGCCAGAGTATCCAACTTAACCAAGACAAACTATCCGGTATAAAGTGACTCACCCAACCACTGACATAATAATAGCCCATTCCCAGAGCTAGGCTGTAAATGAGGATATTGACGAGGATAGGAACGACAATAAATTTGCGTAGTTCAGGGCGCATCATTAATAACCAGGCTTGACGCCAGCATTGCAAAATAAAGAAAGGATTTTTAGGATTAGCAGTCATATTCATTGGCGTAAACTCCCAATACCTTGTAGGGCTGGATTCAAAACCACCCCGCGTTCAGTTACGATTGCATCAATTAAGTTGGCAGGTGTCACATCGAATACCGGGTTCCAGGCGCTGACCAAAGACGTCTCATGCTGATAACATTCGGGTAATAATTCACTCGCAGCACGTTGCTCAATTTCTATCTGCTCGCCTGAGGGCATAGACCAATCTATAGTCGAGGTGGGTGCAACTACCATGACTTTTACGCCATGCTGTTTGGCCAAAACCGCTAAGGAATAGGTCCCAATTTTGTTTGCCGCATCGCCATTGAGCGCTATGCGGTCCGCGCCGACAACTACCCAATCGATCGCACCCGTGCGCATTAACCAAGCGGCTGCCGAGTCAGCGATCAAGGTTGCCGCAATACCATCCTGAGCAAGCTCCCAGACCGTCAGCCGGGCGCCTTGCAACCAGGGACGCGTTTCACCCGCAAATACGTTTCTAAGTCCTCGTTGGTAAGCACTACGAATGACACCGAGCGCCGTGCCGTACCCGCCCGTCGCCAAGGCGCCAGCATTGCAATGCGTCAATACGCCTTTGGCATTCCCCAACACCTCAGCCCCGAGTTCCCCCATACGCAGATTTGCGGCAAGATCATCTTGGTGAATTTGCACGGCTAAGGCAGTTAACGCTTCCACGGTCTGCTGCTCGACCGTTTCAAGGGTTTGACGCATTAAATCTAAAGCCCAAAATAAATTGACCGCTGTTGGGCGTGACGCTGCTAACAGCTGGATATCGGCTTGCACTAAACTATGCCAAGTCGCGGGTGAAGCCTGAAAATGCTGTTGCGCCGAAAGCACAACCCCATAAGCTGCCGCAATACCAATCGCGGGTGCCCCACGCACTCGCATACTGCGAATGGCTTCCGCCACTCCGGCAGCATGCTCATACTCATCATAGGTAATCAGTTGCGGCAATTGCCGCTGATCCAATACTTTCAAGGATTTTCCGGTCCATTGTAAGGCTTGTACTGCCAGTTTATTCTCTGCAATCATTATTTATCTAGTCAGGCAAAAAAGTTATAATCCTTGAGATTATACACCGGACCCTACTATGCACACTGATATTGACACCCTAATTCACGCGCGCTGGATTATTCCTGTTGAACCTGCACATACGGTTTACTCTGACTATAGCTTAGCAATTCACAATGGCTTGGTCATTGAGGTACTACCCACCGCAACCGCAGAACAGAAATATCAGGCCACGCATACCCACTGGTTGTCAGAGCATGCCTTGATTCCTGGCTTAATTAATTGCCACACCCATGCAGCGATGACCTTAATGCGCGGCGTCGCCGACGATTTACCCCTTATGGAATGGCTACAGCAACACATTTGGCCGTTAGAACAACGCTGGATCAGCCCTGAATTTATCCAAGATGGCACCGACTTAGCGATAGCGGAGATGTTACGCGGCGGAACGACCTGTTTTAACGATATGTATTTTTACCCGGAAATCACGGCGCAACAAGCGATAACGCGTGGCATTCGCGCTAGTGTAGGTTTAATTGTCATCGATTTTCCGACCGTATGGGCCAATAACAGTGATGAATATATCGCAAAGGGCTTAGCGTTACAGGCAGAATTGCGCCATCATCCCTTAATCACCACCTGCTTCGCGCCACATGCACCTTACACAGTGTCTGATACACCGTTGCGTCAAATCGCTACCTTAGCGGATGAACTGGAATTGCCTGTGCACATGCATGTGCATGAAACACTACATGAGGTCACTGAACAAGAACAAATCACGCAGCACCGCCCAATTAAGCGTTTGCAGCAATTGGGCTTGCTCAACCCGGGTTTTATTGCTGTACATATGACCCAATTACACGATCAAGAAATCAAGCTCTTGGCGCAACAGGGAGCACACATTGTGCATTGCCCGGAATCCAATCTCAAACTCGCCAGTGGTTTTTGTCCGGTCGCAAAATGCCTTGCTGCAGGGATTAATGTTGCATTAGGCACGGACGGGGCTGCCAGCAATAACGACTTGGATATGTTAGGAGAAATGCGCACCGCTGCGTTACTTGCTAAAGCCGTGGCGAACGATGCCAGTGCCCTACCCGCATTTACTGCTTTACAAATGGCGACCTTAAATGGCGCTAAAGCCTTGGGTATCGAGGATAAAACTGGTTCGCTACTGCCTGGGAAAGCTGCAGACATTACTGCAATCAAACTGGATGAGTTAGAAACCCAACCTTTATTTGATCCGGTTTCCCAAATAGTTTACGCCGCCAGTCGCCAGCAAGTGAGTGATGTGTGGGTCGCAGGGCAACAGGTATTAAAAAACCGTCATCTGACCACATTTGATTTACCCGCACTCACTGCCAAGATAGCTCAGTGGCAGCAACGCTTACAATCAAAACCCCATTAAAGGACTGCTTTTATGAAAAAATGGTTTATTTACAGCATGTTGTTAACGTCCATGGCACAGGCGGAAACGGTGATAGTCACCTTAGAAAAAGACAATGCTTTAGCACTCGTCGATCCCGCCACTGGCACCCTGAGTAAAACCTTGCCGATTGGGCAACGTCCACGCGGAATTGCGCTTAGCCCAGATTTTAAGACCTTGTATGTGGCGACCAGTGATGATCATACTATCAAGGTAATTAATACCGAAAATTTTAAAGAAATTGGCAAACTGCCTTCCGGCAAAGACCCCGAAACCTTTGCGCTTAGTCCAAACGGCGAACGCATGTATGTGTCCAATGAAGATGACAATCAAGTCACCGTTATCGATTTACTCAAAAAGAAAGCCACCCACAATATTAAAGTGGGCGTCGAACCCGAAGGCATTGCCGCCAGCGGTGATAATCAATGGGTTGCCAGTGCTTCCGAAACCACGAATATGCTGCACTGGATTGATGTCAAAACCCTAAAAATTATCGACAATACCTTGGTTGATCCCCGTCCCCGGGCCTTAACCTTTACTCCAGACAGCCAACAGCTATGGATTACCTCGGAAATGGCGGGCACCGTCAGTATTTTAGATACTAAAACCCGTCAACTACTCAAATCGATAAAATTAGAGATTCCAGGCGTCACCCAAGATAAAATCCAACCCGTCGGAGTGGTCGTCGATAATGAGCGACGCTGGGCCTATGTCGCCACTGGGCCTGCCAATCGCGTAGCGGTGATTAACGCGCAAACTTTTGCAGTTGAAAAATACTTACTCGTAGGCCAACGCGTCTGGAATTTAGCGTTTTCACCCGACCAAAAACGCTTGTACACCACGAATGGTGTCAGCAATGATCTTTCTATTATCGAACTAGAAAGTCACACGGTTAGTAAATCCATAGGCGTAGGACGCTATCCTTGGGGCGTGGTGGCGTTACCATGAGCATTGCACTCAATTGCCAAAATCTAAGTTTTGCCTATGGCGCTCATAACGCTCTAGAAAACATTAACTTTAGTGTCCACACTGGAGAATGCAAAATCCTATTAGGCCCCAACGGTGCGGGTAAAAGTACCTTATTTGCATTGATCACCCGACTTTATGATACGCGTCAAGGTGCAATCACCCTGTGTGGTTATGAGGTTAAACACCAGTCCCGCCTAGCCTTGGCGCAGTTAGGTGTCGTGTTTCAACAAACCACTTTAGACATGGATTTAAGTGTCACGCAAAATCTACGCTACCACGCAGCATTACATGGTCTCAGCCGAAAACTTGCCAACGCTAGGATACAAGAGGAATTAGAACGCTTAGGGATGTTTGAACGTCGCCATGAAATTGTGCGCCGCTTAAATGGCGGACATCGTCGAAGAGTAGAAATTGCGCGGGCACTCTTGCACAAACCCCAGGTACTGTTGTTGGACGAACCTACGGTTGGACTAGATGCGCCGAGTCGACAAGCCATTGTTGAACATGTGCATAGTTTAGTCGCCAGCCAACAGTTAGCCGTGCTTTGGGCAACACACACTTTTGATGAAATTTATCCAGAGGACAACTTATTGGTGTTGCATAAAGGCAAAATAAGGGCACAAGGCAGTTTGCCAGAAGTATTAGCGCAGGCGGGAGCCGCAAATATCAACACCGCATTTAACCTTTTGATTCAAACTGGGAGCAGTGACGCATGAATATTCTGCATTACTGGCGAGCCATGTCTGGCATTGTCGGTCGAGAACTCTTAAGGTTTGTTAAACAACGCGAACGCTTTATTTCCGCACTGGTGCGGCCACTTATTTGGCTGTTTGTCTTTGCTGCTGGCTTTCGTGCGGCGTTAGGCATTGCAATTACGCCGCCTTACGAGACCTATATCCTGTACGAAGTCTATATCACCCCAGGCTTGCTCGGCATGATTCAATTATTTAACGGTATGCAAAGCTCGCTTTCGATGGTCTATGATCGAGAAATGGGTAGCATGCGCATCTTACTGGTATGCCCCTTGCCCCGCTGGTTTTTGTTAGTGGCAAAACTACTGGCTGGGACTGCCGTGTCGATTGTACAAGCCTATGTGTTTTTAGCTATCGCCTGGGGTTATGACATTCATGTCGCGTGGCAAGGCTATCTGGGCGTGTTACCTGCACTGATTCTGGCGGGGTTAATGTTAGGCGCTTTGGGCTTACTTTTATCTTCTTTTATT
>SXIZ01000183.1 GCA_005779525.1 Methylococcaceae bacterium | reverse complement strand
GTGAGTTTAATCGCACCCGACAGCATACGCAAAGTCTGGGTTGATCCCTACAATGGTAAGTTGGCGGAAGAAAACTGCCCCGGGGCTAAATTAATGCCGTTTATCTCCGGCTACGAACCAACAGAAACCTCAGCTTGTGGCGAAGCGGATATTACCGAAATTATTGAGGAAAAAGCCGATTCTTGGATCGGGGATGTGATCAATAATTTTTAAAGCTTCGGTTTAACTGCTTTGCCTGTTAATTTTCAAGTGAATGTCTATGTTGCATATTCTCCCAGGTGATAGTTTAGTTCCGCAATTTCCCGAAGCACTGGCAGGAGAATTGCTGATTTGCCGCGAGTGCCTGATCGTCGGTCCGCTGCAGGGAAATTCTTTAATAGAATTTTGGCATACTCGCGCGCAATTTATTGCGAAGGAGTATGGCGCCCATTATTACGCGGCGCAGGTTTGCAGTGAATTTGAAAAATTGCATACCATCCCGCCAGACGCAGAAATCGCACTCTGGTTTGAGCATGAATTATTCTGCCAATTGAATTTGTGGTTTGTCATCCAGTTGTTACACAGTTTAGGCAAGCATAATCTCTACCGCGTCTTTCCTTGCGACTTAGATGAACCTGAGCTGTGGCAGGGGTTTGGCGGATTGCCTACAACTGAACTAGAACACTGTTTTTCCCAGCGGGTAAAACTGTCTGCGACTGATGTGCAACACGGAGTTAAACTCTGGGAGGCCTATCGAAACGAAGATTTTGCAAGTTTACAGCAGTTATCGCGGTATCGCTCACCTGCATTTCCATTGCTCCAAAGCGTCTGCGCAGCTGAAATTGCGCGTAAACAAGAGCAGGCACTGGAAAGGCTATTGCAAAATATTATCGCCGAAGGCGCTAAGGACTTTGCCACGGTGTTTGCCATGTTTCAACAACAGGCCGGAATTTATGGCTTGGGTGATCTACAAGTTCAACGGCTGTATCAGCAAATAATGCAGCCGTCTTAGCCAGTAATAGAACCTCTTACAGATATCTTTTATCTTTTAACTTTTAATCATGGACAAGCTAGGTTAAGCCCTTCGGGTTGGCCCCTTGGACTCTACTCAGGAGAGCCTTACGAACCATGAGGGGCTTAACCGTCCACTCTTCAAAAGGCTTAAATTTGCTTCACGCTGATATTTAAGGTCTGAATCCGGTAAGCAATTTGCCGTGGAGTCATATCTAATAAGCGCGCGGCTTTCGCTTGTACCCAGCCACATTGCTCCAAAGCGGCGATAACCCGTTCGCGCTCGTCTAAATCTTCGTCCTGTAAATCGATATGCTTCATGCTGGGGAGTGGACGGGTAATTCCGATTTCACTTTCCAAGCCCGTAGTCACCAAAACATCGCGGTCAATAACGCCATCGGTACTCATGATCGCAGCACGTTCTAAGCGGTTTTCCAATTCACGCACATTACCCGGCCAATGATGTTTCATCAAAATGCGCATGGCACTTTCTTTGACTTCTAACGGGCGTCCACCTTGATGCTTGGAAATACGATTGAGTAAAAAGGTGGTTAATTCTGGAACATCTTCGATCCGCTCACGCAACGGTGGCATGATAATCGGCATCACGTTTAATCGGTAATATAAATCCTCCCGAAATAAGCCATCCGCGACATCTTGTTCTAACGGTCGATTGGTAGCCGCGATAATCCGCACATTGACTTTCAAGGTACGCACCCCACCAACGCGCTCAAACTCCCCTTCTTGCAAGACGCGCAATAATTTTGCTTGAAACGAAGCCGAAATTTCACCCACTTCATCTAAAAATAAAGTGCCATTGTCTGCCAGCTCAAAGCGGCCTTTACGCAAACCAATCGCGCCACTGAAAGCCCCTTTTTCATGTCCAAATAATTCTGACTCTAACAAGGTATCTGGCAAAGCGGCACAGTTGAGTTTTAAAAACGGGCCATTGGCGCAGGCAGAATTAAAATGGATAGCATTGGCTACGACTTCTTTACCTGTCCCAGATTCGCCACGGATCAGCACGGTAGTATGCCATTTGGCCACTTGACGGATGATATCGAAGACTTTGAGCATCGGTTCGGAATGCCCGATAATATTTTCAAAGCGATAATTTTTGACTAACGCTTGTTTCAGATAATCGCGCTCACTGGTCAATTCCAAGTGCTTGCGCTCCATAACACGCAAGCTGTTGACGCTATGGGCAATCAGATTGGCAACCATTTCCATAAATCGGGCGCGTTCCCCCAAAAAACTGGCATCACAAGGTTGCGCAGCAAGGATACCGACCACTTCCCCTTGTTCGACTGCCAGAGGCGAGCCGATAAAGGGTAAATCAGGGTTGTAGAGTCCTAAACGACTTAAAAATCGGGGTTCATCGGCAATGCGTTCGACCACAATGGTACTGCCTTCATCCAAAATTGCTCCCACCAAACCTTCGCCTGGTTGATAACGGATGGATCGATCAATATCCTCGCCATAAATTTCGCAAATACTCATACTGTCATCATCGACATCACGCAAGGTAATCATGCCGAAATTCAAGCCTGAGCGTTTGTGCAATATTTCTAAAATACCTTTGAGTTTATTGCGTAAATCAAAAGTACTATTGAGCAACTGGCTCACCAGAAAAAGGGTATCCAGTTCCGACTCAACCAGCAATAGGCGCTCACTCATGGGAATTCACCTTCACGGTTTGTTGGTAGGGAAAACTAATATTGAAACAACAACCTTCTTGGTAACTCGGATCAATTTCTAACATCCCGTTGTGCTGATTCACAATTTCACGCACCATCACTAGGCCCATACCCGATTGCACACCTTCTAAACCTTGTTGGGTCGTGAAAAACGGCTCAAACACTTTGGAGCGTTGGTTGGCAGGGATTCCTGGACCCGTGTCAGCAATAACCACTTGCACCCAATCATTTTCCACTCGGGTAGCAATTTTAATGATGCGTTCTTTACTACTCGCACGATTTAAGGCATTCACAGCATTATCGATCAATTGCTTAAATAACATGCGTAGCTTATTTTCTGAACCTAAAATCGTCGGTAACACCGGATTGGGCATCCAATCAATCACTACGCCATTGGCTAAGAATTTGTTGCTGTAGATCAGCATGACTTCATGCAATAGTTGATTGAGATTAACGGGCAAAATGGCGGTCTCGGGGATTTCAGGGACACATTTTTGCAAGGTGGCGATGGTTTCCTCGCCCATACTTTGCACTTGGTTGAGTAAATCTTTTAACGCTAGATTTTGACTATCATTACGTTGCGTCATAATCTGAATAGCTGCATTAATTTGGTTTAATGGCTGTCTAATTTGGTGCATCGCGCCCAATAAAGTTTCACGAATACTACGAATATGCTCCTCTTCGGCCAACAAATTACGCAAGGTTTGTAACTGTAAGCGTTCTTGTTGCCTGCGCTGCAAGGTAATATCGTTAATACTGAGTAATAAATATTCTGAAGATTGTTTACTAAAGAAATTATCTGCCAGGGTATCATCTTCAGAAAACCAATTGCCGGAACAAGAAAACCAACGGGTACCACGTTTACCAATACCTTCCACTCTAACTTCACGATTGTTAAAGCTTCTCGTTCTTTCACCCGCGAGCGCCCACAAATCCCCTAAATCTTGTTGCAACGCGTCTAAGAAAATATGGACGGGTTCGTTATGACCTAGTTCGCTAATCAACATTTTATACATTTGATTATCTAAAATAATCTTATGCGCACTATCCAACACCACCATAGCTACGGGTGAAGCATTAATGACTGATTCTATTAATTGTTTTTGATTATTGAGCTGCTGCTCAGCGTTATGCGCTTTGGTCACATCCCTATGCATGCCAATGTAATGACTAATCGCTCCACTATCATCAAACATCGGTGCAATAGTTAAATCCGCCAGATAACGTTGTCCTTGTTTGCGCCGATTCACTAAACGTCCATGCCAAATCTGTTTACGTGAAATGGTATGCCAAAGATCGTAATACACTTGCCGTGGCGTACATTTATCCGACAACATGGATTCATTTTCACCCAGAATTTCATTGGCTTGATAGCCCGTCACCTCAGTAAATGCTTCGTTAATATATAGGATATTGGCTTTTTTATCGGTGATCGAAATCGCCACTGGCGCTTGCTCAACCGCTCGGATAAACAGAGAAAAGGGTAAGGATTTACCCGATTTGCGCACATCCGAAGGTTTTTCGGCAACTGTAACCTCTGGAATAAAAGTATCCAATATTTCCGCAGTGATTTGGCTGGCTAAAAAAGCTGGTTTGGGTTTGCGCATACCTGTGAATCCGATTAATTTTTCTTGATTACTATTCCTTAAGCAAATAAGACGCCAAAAATCAAATCGGTGCTAAGTAGTTGTCTTCCCCCTGCCTCTCTACGCCCTAGACTTCTGGGTTTTGTCGTATTTACGACAATCGGTAACTAAACATTACGCTTTGTGTGTGTTCTAGTACAGTGACATTCTGCACCGTGATGCGCCATTGTTGCACTAAATCAGCACCTTCAACCCTATGCATTGTGTTGGCATGGATGATGCTGAAGCAATATAAACAAACAGGGTGTTACGACAATGAGCGAATACTTACTTCTTATATTAGGCACGGCACTGGTGAACAATGTCGTTTTGGTGAAGTTTCTGGGCTTATGTCCTTTTATGGGCGTGTCCAATAAATTGGATACCGCCTTGGGCATGGGCATGGCAACCACCTTTGTGCTGACCTTGGCCTCAGCCGCCAGTTGGGTACTGGAACATCGTTTACTCATCCCTTTCGATATTGGCTTTCTCAGAGTCCTGGGTTTTATCTTAGTAATTGCCGCAGTGGTGCAGTTTACGGAAATGGTGATTCATAAAACCAGTCCGGTGTTGTACCAAGTTTTAGGTATTTTCTTACCTTTGATTACCACTAACTGCGCAGTTTTAGGGGTCGCCCTGCTGAATATCCAAGAACAATATAACTTCGTCCAAAGCTTGTTATTCGGCTTTGGGGCGGCCTTAGGTTTTACCCTAGTCATGGTGCTCTTTGCTGGTCTCCGTGAACGCTTGGCGTTAATGGCAGTACCAGCAGTTTTTTCGGGAACACCAATCGCTTTTATCACCGCCGGGATTTTATCCCTGGCATTTATGGGCTTTGCGGGGCTATACACCAAATAGTTAACCGAGTGAAGGTTTAAAACCAATTTAACTGATTTACGAACGACAAGAGGCCGCGCATGTACATTCTTTCCGCGATTGTGATCTTAACTGCCTTGGGATTGATTCTCGGCTTAAGCCTTGGCATCGCAGGCAAGTATTTAAAAGTTGAAGCCGATCCACTGGTTGAACGCGTCGAGGCTTTAATGCCGGGTTCACAATGTGGACAATGCGGTTTTCCAGGGTGTAAACCCGCTGCCGAGGCCTTGGTGAGTGGCGCAGCTCCGGTCACTTTATGTCCTCCGGGCGGCACGTCTCTTGTCGAACAATTGGCCAAATTATTAGGCATAGAGGTCGATTTAAGCCAAGCGCAAGATAAAGAAATCATGGTCGCCCGGGTCAGTGAAGATACCTGCACAGGCTGTACCCGTTGCTTCAAAGTTTGCCCGACCGACGCCATCGTCGGTGCCGCGAAACAAATTCACGCCGTAGTCGCAGACGCTTGTATAGGTTGCGAAAAATGCGTCGCCGTCTGTCCGACTGAATGCTTACAAATGCATCCTATCGAAGTCACCTTACGTGACTGGCGCTGGCCTAAACCCTTAGTAACCGCTTAAAGGAGCAGAATCCATGTTGGCCTTTCTGGAACATCCTCGACTACGCGGTGGCATCCACGCCGAGGAACACAAAGCCGAGACCTCTGGGCAAGCGATTGCCAGTGATTTACCTCTGCCTAAAAAACTCTATATCCCCGTACAACAACATGTGGGCAAGCCTGCAGAACCTCTGGTTAAAGTGGGAGACAAAGTTTTAAAAGGTCAGTTACTCGCCTATAGCCAAGGCACGATTTCTGCACCGGTACATGCTCCCACCTCCGGCAGCATTTTAGACGTGATGGATTATCCCGCGCCCCACCCCTCCGCACTTCCGATTCGTACCATCATTATCGAAACCGATGGTAAAGAAGCATGGCATCCGCGCATTGTGCCTGAACACCCCTTGGAACTTGAACCCGAAGAAATCTGTTTACGCGTTGGCGCCGCAGGTGTGGTCGGTCTCGGTGGAGCGGTATTTCCTTCTGCGGTGAAATTAAATTTAGGGCGCAAAAATCAAATCCATACCTTATTGATTAACGCGGGTGAATGTGAACCCTACCTCACCTGTGATGACCGCTTGATGCAAGAGCGCGCCACAGAAATTGTCACAGGTATCCGCTTAATGTTGCGCGGTATGGCCGCGCCTAAGGCCATTATTGGGATTGAAGATAATAAGCCCGCCGCATTTCAAGCAATGTTAAGAGCTTGTGCAGCGTATGCAAATATTAACGTGATTCAAGTCCCCACCCGTTACCCCATGGGCTGGGACCGTCAAATGCTGCGCTATTTGACTGGGCAAGAAATTCCTGCCGATGGCCGAGCGACTGATATCGGCGTGGTCATTCATAATGTGGCAACCGCTTATGCGGTGTATCAAGCCATTTGTCTAGGGCAACCGTTGATCAGTCGCGTAGTGACCGTTTCAGGTGGCGCGGTCAGTAAACCGCAAAACGTCGAAGTCTTAATCGGCACCTTAATGTCCGAAGTCTTGAGCTATTGTGGTGCAGACAAAACGCAAATTGCCCGTTTATTGATGGGTGGACCCATGATGGGTGATGCCTTGCCACACAGTGAAGTTCCGGTAGTCAAAGCCTGTAACGGTATTTTAGCGTTGTCTGCAGAAGATATTGCCGAACCAGAAATCCAACCCTGTATTCGCTGCTCCAGTTGTGTGACTGCCTGTCCGGTCGGTTTACTGCCACTAGAAATGGCCAGCCGCATCAAGGTGAACAAATTGGATGCGGCTGTCGATATTGGCCTCAAAGATTGTATTAGTTGTGGCAGCTGTTCTTACGTCTGCCCATCCAATATTCCACTGGTGCATTATTTTAAATTTGCCTCGGGGGAATTATTTAAGCGCCAGCAAATGGAGCATAAATCCGAGCAAACCAAACGTTTGATGGATCAACGAAATCAACGTTTAGAGCGCGTGCGCTTAGAAGCCGAGGCCGAAGCACGTCGCATGCAAGAAGCGCGCGCAGCCCGTGCGCAACAACAAGCGCAAGCGAAGGCCGCCGTGGAGGAAAGCACATGAGTCAAAAACCCATCAGTGGCCCACACATTAGTGCCACCCGTCGAGTTGACTTTATTATGCGCCAAGTATTATTGGCGCTCTTGCCAGCCACTGCCTGCGGTGTCTTATTATTTGGTTGGCCAGCGCTGTATCTGTTAGTGATCACCATCGGCGCCGCCTGGGTATTTGAAGCGGCTTGTCTGAAGATTAAAGGCGTCAAAGCGGCTCCGTATTTACGTGATCAATCCGCATTGGTCACTGGCTTATTAGTTGCACTCACGCTGCCGCCTTGGGCGCCCTGGTGGATAGGGGTCATCGCTTCGGCATTAGCCATTATCCTTGGCAAACATGTGTACGGTGGTCTGGGTCAAAATTTGTTTAACCCGGCAATGTTAGCACGGGTAGCAGTATTGATTTCCTTCCCGATAGAAATGACCACCTGGGTGAATGTGGCACCGTTATTCACTGGCCCCGGCATTTTAGATAGCTTTGCAATCACCTTTTCCGGCCTGGACCCGGTCGACAGCGTAGCAGGGGCGACCACTCTGGGCGCGGTGAAAACTGGGTTTTCGCAAAATCAATTACTTCCTGCATTGCTAAGCGATTATTCGGGAATCCTGGCCTTTATCGGCTGGGAACGAGGCAGTCTAGGCGAAACCTCAAGCTTACTGATCCTGCTGGGGGGCATTT